>JAGLCZ010000297.1 GCA_023145975.1 Candidatus Hydrogenedentota bacterium
GATGATCGTCAGACCTTTCAAACACGTCCATATTGCGGTTCCCCCGCTGGGTAATGTGATGTGCCTCTCCGACAACAACTATGCGTGCAATTCTCGACATGAAAGCATTCTATCACGTTAACATGCAGAAGTCAACTGGAAATAGGTGACTGTCCCCTATTGTTTTCGGCCTCTTGCATCCCCGGGGCGGATAGCGTATACTTTGTACCAAGAACACGGTCGAATACGACCCAAAAAGTATTCTTATTTCCCACCGCTACCTGTCGAAAGATGGGGGTAAGCTCAAAGGAGAGGAACATGAGAAAAACAAGCAGAAGAAAAAGATCAAAAACGCCATGCTTGGGCAAGGTGGCAAGTGGCGCGATGACGTTCCGTTCGGCAGGGTTATCAAGTGGCTTGACACGCTGTAGACAAAGTGTTTACGGGTTAGTTGTTGTACTCTTGCTCCTCTGCGATTTTTCTTTATCTGAAGAGCCGGGGCAAATTGAATTGTCGCTCGTTCCGTACCCTCAACAGATTGAAATTCAGGAAGGTATATTTCTTCCAAAAGAGAAAATCCTTCTCACTTATGAGGAGGAGCAAGAGTCAATAGACCAAATAGCAAGAACATGTATTCAAGATCTAGCCGATGTTGGATTCTCCGTTGTGGACGGCAAGAATAATTCAACGGCTCAGGCCAGTATCGTTAGACTGACGCTACAGGATGACCATTCGTTAGCTGAAGAGGGGTATCGTCTCAAGATTGATTCTAAAGTAACCATCACTGCGGCTACTGAAGATGGCCTGTTTTGGGGTACGCGCACACTTTTACAACTATTTGAGCATGGTCCTGAAAAGGCAGTACCTCAACTGAGCATAATGGATTATCCGGCATTTGGATATCGTGGGCTTTTGATAGATAATGCCAGACATTTTCACACCCTGAGTTTCCATATCGCCACGATTAAACGCTTGGCCTCGTTAAAAATGAATCGATACCAGATCCATTTCAGCGACCATCAAAGCTATACTCTGCCCAGTACGGCTTTTCCAAACCTGCCAACTCCAGACCGACATTACACCGTAGAGCAGATCGAACAACTAGTGGCGGCGGCACAGCGATATCATGTAATGATAGTTCCTGAAATTGATGTGCCTGGACATTCAAAAGCCCTATGTAGCGCCCTGAGACAGTTCGCTTGCTCAACCATCCCTGCCAATGAAATTCCGCGGAAACTCTGTATCGGAAAAGAAAGCACGTATGAACTGCTGGAAACCCTCTTCACCGAGGTCATGGAGATGATTCCCGGCGCATATTGGCATTTGGGTGCAGATGAGGTCCAGTACGAAAGAACAAGATGTGCCGATTGTCGGGCAAGGATGAAAGAGGAAGGTTTCAGAAAAGGATACGAACTGTATCACTATTTCATTAATCGAATGCACGGTATAGTGAAGAAAAATGGAAGGCAGATGTTTGTCTGGGAAGGATTTGACCCCACCAGGACGCCGCGTATTGATAAGGACATTGTCGTCTTTCCTTTTGATGTATATCATGAAAAACATATGCCGAAAGATTATTTCAAGGCGGGCTACACGCTGCTTAATACCGCATGGACCCCATTGTACGTAGCGGATTATATTTACATGACTACCCCGGAAATGATTGCGCGCTGGACTCCCTTCATGTTTGGCCCCGGACGCAGCCCTCGAGCGTTTACCTATTGGAAGAAATTCGACCCAGAAACCTATAAAGACAAGATTATGGGGGCACAAGTTTGTTCGTGGAACAATGAAGAGAAAGCAGAAAATGGATTGCTCTTTGGAACGGGGCCTGGTTTCCACAATTATGGGCGCCCTGCCCCTCGGGTGCAGATCGTGGCCGAACGTGTTTGGACCGGATCTTCGACGCCATCGAAATTGCTACTGGAACGTGTGGGTGCAAGCTACTGGAAGCACTAAATAGACCGTCCGCAATTGGGTAATTCCGATCGGGTGCTACGGTCTACATTTTCGCCCCCTGAGAAAATAGGGGACAGCCACCTGTTTAATGTAGGAATAGTAAGAATATTGATAGATAGCATTCGCCGTTTCTTCATCCGGTTGTGCCAGCCATGCCGACCAGTCTGTGATTACTCCGGTCGGCGGGAAACCTACTGACAACAGATCGTCTTTGCAAAGACCGCAATGGACCGCCGCACTCGACCAGCAAGACGCATACCCAAGATTTGCAGTGCACCTCTGACCCTACGCCCACGATGCCGCCCATCCTCTAAGCAGAGCATACTATAAGTTACCCCAAAAGTCAAGAACTTTTATAAAATGTGATTACATGAGAACGACACAAACAAGAATAATTCCCATATAGCTGCCAGAAAACATTAATCCTGCAGGTACCTTGTAAATCCATCCGTAGCCACGGTCTCAAAGATGCCGCTCTCTTCCCCTGCCACGATGAGCATTACTGCAAGGTTTTCCTTTTGTGCCAGCGCAAGGGCTTTATCTTTGCCAAGAGCCATAAGTGCCGTGGCATAACCGTCCGCCATAGCACAGGATTCGTGTATCACGGAAGCAGAAGCAACCTGGTGTCGTGTCGGATACCCCGAGTGCGGATCAATGGTGTGCGCAAACAGTTTTCCATCCACCTCATACATATTTCGGTAATTCCCGGATGTTGCCAGTGCGCCAGCCCCCATTTGTACGATGGCATGGAGTTTCCGCCCTTCATACACGGGTTCCTCAATACCCAGCTGCCAGGCTTTACCTGTGACGCTTAGCCCTGCGACCCGTATCTCGCCGCCTACTTCCACCATGTACCGTGAAATCCCGACAGATTCCAACCGTTCCGCAACAGCATCCACAGCGTACCCTTTTGCAATGGCGGATAAATCACAATATATATCCGGGCGGGCTTTTCGTATTGAACCATCCGGCTGCAACGTTATTTTCTGATAGCCCACCCGTTCCAGCAATGAAGCAATTTCCCTATCTTCGGGCGGTTCTTCGAAAGTATCCGATCCAAACCCCCAGGCATTTACCAAAGGTCCGACGGTCACATCGAATGCGCCCCCACTTTGCTCTGAAATAACCTGCGCCATCTGAAACACGGTGAATGTCGCCTCGGTCACAGGAAAAGGGGTCGCCTCTGCATGGCGATTGAAACGACTCAACTCGGAATCATCGCGATATGTGGACATAAGCCGGTTTACTTCGTCCAACACATCCTCTGCAAGTCTTTTCACCGCAACCTCATCCATTCTGTCCGGCGGCGCTATGAGAGTAATCGTATAGAAGGTTCCAAGGGCTTCTCCCGTAACAGTAATCTTGGCAGACGCGGAAGTACCGCAAGCTGTAAACAGCACCATCATAGTCGGCCACAACAGCACCAAAAGAAACAGGCGGAAAAACCTGCCGGTCCGGCCGGGTCTTTCCGCCTGGGATATACCTGCTGCTATGTGCTTACCCGAAGTCATCATACATAATCATATCTTCTTCGACCCCAAGATCCCTGAGCATCTTCGTACACGCCGAAAGCATCATAGGCGGTCCGCACAAATAATATTCGATTTCTTCGGGTTCAGAATGCTTAGCCAGATATTCGTCATGCAGCACCTGATGAATAAACCCTGTCAAACCCTCCCAATTATCCTCGGGTAATGGCTCTGACAATGCCACGTACCAATTAAAATTATCATTTTCAGCAGCAATGCCATCGAAGTCCTCTTGATAGAACATTTCGCAAAGACTGCGTGCGCCGTACCAGAACGTAGCCTTACGATCAGTTTTCACGCGACGGAATTGATCGAAGATATGGGAACGCATAGGCGCCATACCCGCACCTCCGCCAATGAAACACATCTCGCGTTTGGTCTCTTTTGCAAAAAACTCGCCATAGGGACCGGATATGGTTACCTCATCACCAGGCTTCAAATTAAAGATATAGGAAGACATAATTCCAGGAGGAATACCCTGTGTTCTGGGCGGCGGCGAAGCGATACGTACATTGAGCATAATAATCCCTTCTTCCTCGGGATAATTTGCCATGGAATAAGCACGGATAACCGTTTCATCTACGACGGACGTATATTGCCATACATTGAACTTATCCCAGGAAGCACGATATTCCTCCTCCACATCAAAATCTTTATAGTCCGCTGTATGGGGGGGGCACTCGATCTGAATATAGCCGCCTGCACGGAACGGAACGGATTCGCCTGCAGGCAATTCCAGTACCAACTCTTTGATGAATGTAGCCACATTATGATTTGATCGTACTTTGCATTTCCACTTGCGCACATCGAAAATTTCAGGTTCAATTTCGATCTTCATATCCTGCTTGACCTTGACCTGGCAAGCCAGACGCACACCAGAACGCGCCTCACGACGATTGACATGAGCCTCTTCCGTAGGAAGCAGTGAACCGCCGCCTTCGTGAACTGCAACTTTACAAACGCCGCAGCTGCCCTTGCCGCCACATGCAGACGGAATAAATATTTTATTTGCCGCCAATGTATTCAACAGAGTGCTTCCTGCAGGTGTAGTAAGCGCTTTATCCTCATCATCATTAATGAGAATGCGTACATCACCCGAGGGAACCAGCTTTGCCTTGGCAATAAGTAACACGCCAACCAAGGACAGCACTACCCCGCAAAACATAATGACACCCATTACAATGGTAACCAGACCGCCCATGAAGGTAGTCTCCTCTATCTGTTATAACTGAATGCCTGAGAAAGCCATAAACCCAATAGCCATCAACCCAGTCAATATAAATGCAATGCCAAGACCACGTAACGCTGCAGGCACATGACTGTAACGCATACGCATACGGATACCCGCCAGTGCTGTAATAGCAATAGTCCAGCCCACACCGGAACCGAAACCATAAACAACGCTCTCGCCAAAGTTATAGGAACGTTCGACCATAAATAGCGACGCACCCAATATGGCACAGTTTACAGCAATAAGCGGCAGGAATATACCCAACGATGCGTAAAGCCACGGCACATATCGATCAAGGATCATTTCCACAATTTGAACAATTGCGGCAATAACACCAATAAAACAGAGGAAATAGAGGAAGGATATATCCACCTCCGCCAAAGAAGGATGAAGCCATGCCATTGCACCCGGCGCCATTAGGTAATTATAGATCAGGTAGTTTATGGGAACTGTGAGGGTCAGCACAAAAGTCACAGCCAACCCCAGCCCAAATGCGGCATCCACTTTTTTGGAACATGCGAGAAAAGAACACATACCCAGAAAAAATGCCAGTGCCATATTTTCTACAAATATTGAACGCACCAACAAACTCAGATAATCTTGAAGCATGTTATGAATTCTCCACCTGATCGGGTTTCCATGCACGGAGCACCCAGATAAAAATACCTATCAAAAAGAAAGCACTTGGCGCAAGCAGCATCAACCCATTCGGTTCATACCATCCGCCTGCCGTTACGGGACGTAATATAATAAAGCCAAACAGCGATCCGGCGCCAAAAAGTTCACGGAAGAACCCTACAACTACCAGGATTATCGTATATCCCAGTGAATTACCGACACCATCGAGAAAACTTAACCATGGACCATTCTGCATGGCATACGCTTCTGCGCGACCCATGACGATACAGTTAGTAATAATCAGTCCCACGAATACGGATAACTGCTTACTAATATCAAAAAGGTATGCCTTGAGTATCTGATCCGTAAGGATCACAAAGGACGCAATAATGGACAACTGCACAATGATACGAATATTGGCAGGTATGTTATTGCGCAAAAAACTGACTACCGTCGAACTTCCTGCTGTAACAAATAATACTGCCATGCTCATCACCAGCGCGGCTGCCATATTTGTAGTTACCGCAAGTGCCGAACATATCCCAAGCACCTGAAGTGCAATCGGGTTATTATCGAACAGCGGATCTATTAACGCTTCTCGTTCTTTTCGATTCATCTTCATAATATTACGCCCTCCCGCTTTCCCTGAACGATTTCAGGAAAGGCGCATAGCCATTGTCACCAAGCCAGAATTGTAACATATTTGTAACGCCCCGACTGGTCAAAGTCGCTCCGCTCAACCCATCAACTGCATAGGGTGTTTCTTCAGGCGATCCCGCAGGTCCCTTAATAACTTCAATGACCGGTTTCCAGTTCTCATCATAAGCAAGGCGCCCCTTCCAACGTGCCTTCCATCGGGGATTGTCTACTTCGCCGCCCAGCCCGGGAGTCTCCGCCTGCTCATAATAAGTAAGACCGCGTATGGTGCGCCCATCCGCATCCAATGCGAGAAATCCTTTCATAGTAGACCAGAGCCCTTTGCCGACGATAGGAAGCACCAGCATGGAGATATCTCCCTCCTCCAGCACCTCATAAATTCGCACTTTCTCCGGCACCTCTACTATCCCCGCATTATTTTTAGGAGCTTCCGCCATAGGTGCCTTGCTCTCGTCAAATACAGCCAACGCCTCATCATCAAGCAGCTGATCCGTTGTCAGGTCAAGCAAACGGGGCTGGACATTTTGAAATATCTCTTCAACACGGGCACGGTCTGCCTTCTCGCCCGGCTCTAACAGCCATGCTGCCTGGAGTACACTTTTCTGTTTATCCAGTAATTTATTGACTTCCTGCCGTTCACGCAGCCCAACATTCGCAATCGAAATTAATATTGAACATACGAAACAAACTGCGGCGGCAAAACCGAAAATATATTTCATACTATACTGCACTGCGCGCGACCCTCCTGCTTATGTGTTTGGAAACAATCACATGATCGATCAAAGGGGCTATAAGATTCATAAACAATATGGCAAGCATTACCCCTTCGGGGAATGCCGGATTCACAACACGAACGAGTATCGCCATTACACCGATACCTGCACCATAAATATATTTGCCCAACTGCGTATAGGCGCCTGTCACGGGTTCAGTAGCCATAAAAACCATACCAAAAGCAAAGCCGCCTATGACAAAATGCCAATGGAATGGAAGGTTCATCATCTCATTGGTCTGTGAGCCGACCGTATTCAGCAGCAGTGTCATCGCGAGACCACCGCCCAGCATCGCCACCATAATGCGCCATGACGCTACGCCGGTAACAATCAATACTGCGGCACCGATAAGACATGCCAGTGTCGAGGTTTCCCCGATGGAACCGGGAATAGAACCCATAAACGCATCAAACCAGCTAACGGGATCATCATTTATGGACATGCCGCTAATGGCCGTTTGGTAGGCATTCCCAGCCTCGTTGGGAACTTCCTCAGCCACCCGCGCAAGCAGCGTAGCACCACTGAATCCATCCACTGTTTTCTCTGCTATAAGAGGGGTCCATACCTTTTCGCCGGAATTCTGGGCGGGATAAGCAAAATAGAGGAATGCGCGAGCAACCAATGCAGGATTGAAGATATTCATCCCCGTACCGCCAAAAGCCTCTTTTCCGATAATGACCCCAAAGGCTGTTGCCAGCGCAACCTGCCACAACGGAAGGGTTGGCGGAAGAATCAACGGGATGAGAAAACCGGTAACAAAGAACCCTTCATTTACTTCATGTTTGTTAAACATAGCGAAAAGCACTTCAATACCACCACCCACGGCAAAGGTTACAATAAATATAGGCAGGAAATACAATACGCCCTGGGCAAAACATGCCAACACATTCTCAGGACTGAATCCCAATCCCATTGCGCCAATCACTGCTGCACGCCACCCTTCGGGCACAGCACCAGGCGCAAGCGCGGCATTGACCTGATACCCTACATTCCACAGCCCGATCAAAATGGCAGGGAACAACGCAATGACCACCGTCATCATCAACCGTTTCAGATCCAAAGCATCGCGCACATGAGGTGCATTACCCGTTACCTTGCCCGGTGTAAAATTAAAGGTATCCATCGCCTCATAAAGAGGATAGAAAAACTCAAGTTTTCCACCCTTCTCAAAAAGAGGCGCTTGTTTATCTGTCAGGTTACGTAAGAATTTCATAAGCGTGTATTACCCCTCTCTTTCTATCAGTTCAAGGTTCCTGCGCAACAACGGTCCAAAATCCGTTTTGCCCGGATCCACAAAACTGCAAAGGGCTAAATCTTCTTCATCCAATTCAAGACACCCCAGTTTCTCTGCCTGTTCCATATCATCAGATGCCAGCGAACGCAGCAGAAACGTGGGCAAAATATCCAGGGGCATTACCTGCTCGTACAAACCTATAGGAACAATTGCACGGGGACTGCCATTCGTAGTTGTTGTAAATTTGAATTTTTTCCCGGGAGTTAGAATAGAGAGGAATAAACGGCTCAGAGAAAATTTTTCACGACCCGGCGCTAACCACCCCATAAACTCACGTTCACGACCCTCGGATAAAACTGTTATTTGATTATGGAAACGACCCAGATACCCCAACGCATCCCCCATGGCAATACAACCATTCAATATCGAACCCGAAAGCACACGATTCTCGCCTGCCGTCAGTTCCTTGTCACCAATGGCGTCAATAGATGCGCCTAACCGTGTGCGAATCATACGGGGCTTACTTACTCCGGGTCCTGCAAAACTAAGCACCCGACTCACATCCAATTTACCTGTCAAGACCAATGCACCAACACTCAGTAAATCCTGTAAACCAATATGCCATACCGTTCTTTTCGTGCTTACAGGATCGAGCCTACCAATATGAAGACCCACCGTACCACTCGGGTGAGGACCGGCAAACGTTTCAATACTCACATTCGCAGGCAGGGAAGCAGGAGCAAGTTTTTCACTACTCTTCTTACAGAAGAACACCTTCCCACCCGTCAATTTTGCAACTATACGCACCCCGGCATCAAGGGCATCCTGCCGTCCATCCAATACAACGTCCATCGAGGGAGCCAAAGGATTACTATCACTGGCAGTAATAAAAATTGAATGGGGTATACTGTCCAGCAAGGGAGTTTTACTGAAAGGGCGCGTGCGGAAAGCCGGCCACAGCCCAGCTTCAACCAGCAATGCCACAACCTCTTCACGGGTATACTCATCAGGTGCCTTATTCGTATACGCCGCAAAGGTCAGAAAATCATCGTCTGAAGGTGTACCGGAAAGTTCACTCTCATTCAATTCGATAACCACCGACTGCAACGCCCGTCTCTCCCCACGATTTACGGCAATAACGGTACCTGCACCCGGCGCAGTAAAGCAAACCCCCGGTGCCTTTTTATCCTCAAAGAGCGGGGTCCCCCGCTTCACCGCATGCCCTGCCTGCACCTTCATGCGCGGTTTCATTCCCACGTAATCCGATGCCACAATGGCAACATGGCGAACTATCTTATCGGAAAATTCCGTTTCAGGCTCACCATCGATTGGAATATCAAGCCCTTTTTGAATTGTATACTCAGCCATAACATCTTTCCAGTACTATCCATAATCCGGTTGGAATCAGTGACAGAAAAAAATTGCTTCCCGTATCTCATGGGACAGACGCTTCCTCCCGTCACGCGCTGAAACATCTGAAAATACTGTATACCGACGGGTAATTATACGAAGAAGGCAACAGAAAATCAAATTACAAAATAATAATCGGCGCAACGCAGTAAATTACGTACCAAGTTATCCCCCGATCAATAGAAAGAACACTACTTTTATAAGCAGTACATACAGCAAGACCACCTATATCCACCAGACTATTACCACCATACCTACCAAGTGCTTCCCCTTTTCTTCACCATAACGAAATTCAAGTCAGCTTTCGTTTTTCTCAGAATCTTCAGCCAAAGCAGCTTCCACAGCACGCATTACTTTGTCTGAATCCGGCTTTGTGCGCGTGCCGAAACGTGCCACAACCTTACCCTCACGATTCAACAGAAACTTGGTAAAATTCCACTTGATGGATCCTTTGAAATCAGGATTGGTCTTGCGCGAAGTAAGAAATCTATAAATCGGCGCAATTTTTTTACCCTTGACCGATACCTTTGCAAACATATCAAAAGTGACGTTGTAATTGAGTGTACAAAAGGATTTGATCTCTTCGTTCGTCCCCGGTTCTTGACGCAAAAAATTATTCGCGGGAAAACCGAGTATCATAAAACCTTTGTCTTTGAATTTATCGTAGGTAGCCTGAAGTGCTTCATACTGACCCACAAAACCGCATTTTGACGCCACGTTCACGATCATGACAACCTTGCCCTTGTACTTCGAAAGCTCTACATCATTCTCGTCAATATCCTTCACCTCAAAATTCAACGCACTCACAGCCTCCGTATCTGGAGACTCGTCAGCGGAACAATTCGCGGTAAACATAACAACAAGCCCTATGAACGATACCATCACAAATTGCATAAACATCATAAAAACCTCCGTTGGTATACAACTTTCAACGCCACTATCTTATGATAAGCAACACAAGAAGTAATAGTAAATATTCCGAATGAACTCATCTAAAATATTCCTGAAGAGTAAATGGATTATTGTTGAAGATGCATCTGCTTTCCAAAAAACGGGATAAAAAACAGCTCCAAATTGAACGATGGATTCACGTGTGCTACTATAATCCCTGAATTAAAATCATTAATGAGGAGAAGAACACTGATGCTGAATACAGTAACTCATAATCCGTGGGTGCGTTCGTTGGGTGCGTTACTTGTAGTTTTTGTTGTAGCAGGGGTTCTCTATCTTTTGCTGCCCATCCTAATCTCTTTGATGCTTTCCCTTCTGGTAGCCTATATCCTAATGCCTGTCGTGCATCATGCGGAAAAATTGCACATTCCGCGTATGGTCACTATTCTCGTGCTGCTCTCCTTCGTTCTTATTCTCGTTGTTTCGCTCCCTGTATATATGGCCGCAAATATCATTACAGAAACCGACCGTTTCATTATCCGTGCTCAAGAAGGATTTACTGAAGAACGTCTGGATGCAGTCATCGACAAGTTACCGCTGCGCGAACTCGTGATCTTTCTGGAATGGGTACCGCGAAATACAAAAGATTTCAATGAGTACACTGTTATTATTGAAAAAATAGGATTCGCCGTTGAACAAAATGCACTACAGCTTATACAAGACTACGGTATGCGGGTTGCGGATATGGGTAAACTGGCTGGTCTTTCTGCGGCGCAATTCGTCAAATCCATAAGCCTGTGGGCCATACACATCCTGACCGTATTGATCAATCTCGGTTTATTCCTATTCATTACAGTCTATCTACTGCGCGATTACGACGCATTCATGGACAATATCCACGAGATTGTACCGCCCCGTTACCGCAAAAAAATAGAGTATCTTGCCAATAAAATTGATGACCAGTTACAGGCCCTGTTGCGCGGACAAATCACAGTATGTTTTTTTCTTGCTGTGATGTACGCTATAGGATTAAGTCTTGTTGGTACGCCTTTTGCCATTCCCATTGCAATATTCGGCGGTATTATCTCCCTGGTTCCGTATATCGGCCCAATGGTTACTATTGTTCCTGCGGCACTTTTCACCTTGCTATATTACGGTTTCACCAGCAATCTTTTCTGGCTCTTTGTGGTATTTGCCGTAATTCAGGGTATTGAGGGATACATACTCACCCCCCGCGTGGTAGGCGGTCAGATTGGATTAAATCCAGTATGGGTAATCGTAGCATTCCTCGTATTCAGCAGCGCTTTCGGTATGCTGGGTGCCGTATTGGCCATGCCCATCGCTGCGGTGCTTAAGGTGGTTGTACTCGAAGGTACCGACGCCTACCGCAACTCGACCTTTTTCTCAGCAGAAGCCTCTTCCCCACCTGATTCCTCTGCATAATCCTCATTACAATCTTCGTACCCATCAGTCCCCTCTGCAAGAGCAGGGGGAGAATCTGTGCGCCCTGTAAGACGTCTGTAAAGCGTGGCGCCCATTCCCCAAAGTACATAAGCTGCTGCTAAAGGAAATAATACCAAAGACGCACTTTTTACCATAGCATAATGAAAAATGACGATGGCAAAGGCGTATATTGCGAGAGTGATAAAAGCGGACCGCGGCTTCAGTAGAAAGGACTTCAAACTTCCTTTGGGATAACGCACAGAAGTTACCATCAATAATGCCAATACCACGGCGGTTGGTCCCAGGGCAACATAGGCAAAAGGTCCCAGGGCATGTGCATCAAGCCGCTGTTCAAAATACATAAGAAACAATACAAAAGCCGCCAGGGTACCGCCTGCTGCAGGGGAGGGCAGCCCGATAAATGAATCACGCATATCCGCATGAAAACTATTGAACCGTGCCAGACGCAATGCAGTACAAATCACATAAATGATAGCGATGTAGGATCCTGTCATACCCACAATCGATTCTGCACGCGGCGACACGGGCAGATGCGCCCCTTCAGGCAGATATGCCATGAACACTAATATGGCAGGAGCCACTCCAAAAGAAACCAGGTCACACAGGCTATCCAGTTCCTTACCGAAATCAGAACAACTATTGGTCAGCCGCGCCACGAAACCATCAAGCATGTCAAATATCATTGCCAATAATATGCACGTAGCAGCCCATTTAAATTCGAGTCCTATACTGGCAAGTATACTGGTAACCCCCATATAGAGATTCATGGTTGTCATGACACTTGCCAACACATTGATATGCAGGAAACGATGTTTCCGCTCGTCTTTTCTTTTTCGTTTATAAAGTTTCATTAAAATTTCGCCAACCTGGTAATACCAGCACATGTTTTCTGTTTGAGTTCAACCAACGCCTCTGTATCTGTGGGCAGATATACCTCCACCCGGGATCCAAACTTTATCATGCCGAATTTCTCGCCCTGTTTCAATGCTGTTCCCAATTTCACAGGACATACAATATGCCGCGCTATAGCTCCTGATATCTGACGTACAGTCACTTTCCCCCACTGCGTATCCAACCACACAGCGTTTGATTCATTGACGCGGCTTGCCTCTTCTTTTATGGCATTCTTATATGCACCCGGCGCATAGCGAATATCACGCACGGTACAGTCACAGGGTGCACGATTAACATGCACATTAAAAACGGACATAAAAATAGAGATGCGCAAACATCTCCCATCATAATGAGGGGTTTCTTCAATTTCTTCGATAGCCACCACAGTACCGTCTGCGGGGGCAATAACCTCGCCTGAAATTCCTGTAACCGTACGCGGAAAATCACGAAAAAACAGTAACGTACCACAGGCAAACAGCAACACCGGAATGCCCAGCCACGCATACCCCAACGGCCACAATGCCCCTGTAGTAAGTGCCGCAATAATAAACCATGGCAAATAATGACGCCTGCCTTCGCGCCACCCACTAAAAGCTCTTTCCATGAAAATCCTTCTCCTGCATTTATATCAAATATATCCTACAAAACTTTAGGGAAAACAGAATAAACTGCCCCCCCATTACTATTATGGGTTACAATCTATAGTATAAATCCTGTACAACGGCAGTGAAATCACACTACCTTCACAAATCCACATCCCTACGAGAGATATTGCTATTATAGCACTCCCCGCTCCTTTAAACTGACGTATTTATGATCACCATCACCAATAATGACATGATCCAGTAAGCGCAATCCAAGTATATCTGCCGCTTTGGCAAGTTTTTTTGTAACTAAAATATCGGCATCACTGGGCTCCGGGTCGCCGCTGGGGTGGTTGTGGGCTAATATCAGCGCGTGGGCACCTTCCCGAAGTGCCTGGCGATAAACATCGCGCGGCTGAATACCTGCCCAGTCCATCCCCCCTCTACTAATCTCCTCTATCTGCAGCACTTCGTTCTTGGTAGAAAGATATAAACACAGGAAAGCTTCCGTTTCGTACAAACGCATATAAGGAGCAATGATGTCAACGGCATCTTCAATTTTAGTGATGCGTCTGGCCGGTGGGCGTTTATAGGAATATACACGTTTCCCGAGTTCCAATGCCGCTTTTATTTCGATGGCCTTAACCCGGGTGATCCCTTCCACCTGCTGCAGTTCATTCAGGGATGCCTGAGAAAGTCGACGCAACCCATGAAAATGGGATAAGACCCTCTCTGCCAATGCAACAGCATTTTTTTGATCCATATCGGTAGAGAACAGGATGGCGAGCAATTCACCATCATGCAAAGCATCTGCACCTACCTGCTGCAGATGTTCATGGGGAAACCCCTCCCCGGAGTTTTCCGGCATGATTATGCTATGGCGGGTATCACCCTCCACACGGCACTCCTTACAATTCGTTTCGCGCAAACTCCACCGCATTGCGGAACATCTGCAACCCGGCACCTTCTTCAGGAAGGGTCATACGCGTCCATTCCGGATGATTTATTCGATCCTGATATCCTTCAGGATGGGGCATCAACCCAAATATGCGTCCAGAAGGATCGCAAATTCCAGCAATGTCATCTACAGCGCCATTGGGATTGAAAGGAAACTCACCCTTTGCAGGAGAACCATCGTCACAAATATAGCGTAACGCGATCTGACCATTATCCCGAAGCCGCTGCAGCACAGCATCATCCTTAGTAATAAATTTTCCTTCTCCGTGGCGTATGGGTAATTCCATCTGCTCAATATCCTTGAGCCATACACAACGATTTCCAGAAGGTGCCTGCAAACGAATCCAACGATTTTCAAAGCGACTTGTAGTATTCCAGGTCAGCGTTGTTTCCTGTATAAAACTACCATCAAAAAACGGTAAAAGCCCCATTTTCACCATCACCTGAAAGCCGTTGCAAATACCAATAACTAATTTCCCATTGCCCACGAAACGTTCCAATGGCGCACCAAGTTTATACCGTAAACGATTGGCAAGCACTTTTCCTGAAGCGACATGGTCGCCAAAAGAAAACCCGCCGGGAATAGCAAGAATATGCGCTGCGTCCAAGCGATCCAGGTTCTCCAGCAAATCGTTCAAATGAATACGATCCGCATCTGCACCGGAACGCACTAACGCACGCTGGGTCTCGTTATCGCAATTAATACCAAATCCGGTCAATACAAGCGCATTTACACTCATAACCGATAAATCCTTTTTTTCTGTTTCTTTACCAGTTCAGCGTTTTTTTCCATGCCGACCGCAAGGAATCCAAATCACTTTCAACTTTACACCCATCAGCACAAACGATGCGTAACACGGGTTCCTCTGAAGTTTCACCCACCCGATAGCAAGCACTTCCTTCCATAAGGACTTCAAAGGCAGACACACAGTCAGAAGCAACCGTAACCACAAAGCGACTTTGTGATTCACTGAACAATGCCACCACACCTTTGTGCTCACCCAAAGACGACAATGTTACGGTCATACCTATATCACCTGCAAAAGCGGATTCGGCAAGAGCAACACCCAAACCGCCATCAGAACAATCATGGCAAGATGCCACAAGCCCTTGTGAGATAGCATCGCTGAGTCGTTCATACAACATCCGTGCCGTCAAGGGGGATACCGCCGGTGCATTAACGCCCTGCTGTCCGCGCAAAGCAAGATATTCGCTCCCCCCCATCTCATCATAGGTATCACCCAAGACATAAACACTATGTCCCGGTGCCTTAACATCCATGGAAATAACTTTTTCAACATCCTCTACAATAGCCGCACCCGTAAACAAAAGTGTCGGCGGAATACTGATCTTAGTGTCGCCAATACGATAATCATTTTTCATACTGTCTTTTCCGCTGATGAGCGGAATATCGTAAACCAGACATACATCGTATAACGCTTCACAGGTCTGTACCAGTTGTGCCAGTTTATGTTGGCCGTCCGGTGTGGAAGCACTCTGTACAGGATCAGGCCAACAAAAATTATCCAAGCCCGCAATAGTACCGAGTTTACCACCGACAGCCACCAAATTACGGACGGTTTCATCTACAGCACACGCTGCCATACGGTAGGAATCAAGATCAGCATATTTTGGACAAATACCACAAGCGACGGCAATCCCCCGTTTACTTCCCGGTACAGGCGCAATGACTCCAGAATCGCCCGGACCATCCCGACGCGGTCCCTGGAACTGCTTCAGCACACTCAGTCCCAGCACCTCATGGTCGTACATACGTACAAAACTTTCCTTGCTGCACACATTAAGCGCACCCAAAACCTGCAATAAATCATCCGTCAAATCAGAGTCACCATCCGATAACAATAGTTCCGCTGCCGGTGCAGGCGTATCAAGACGTGCGGCGAGATGCATTCGCGGCAATCCCTCGTGGAGAAATTCCATATCAAGGGAACCTATCAACTTATCCTTGTAGTAACAATCCAGTGTGCCGGCATCTGTAAACTCACCTAACACGGACGCTTCCACTTCACGACGACGGGCAAGATCAAGAAATGCTTCCAAATGTTTCGGCGGTATCGATAAAGTCATGCGCTCTTGCGCCTCTGACAAAAAGATTTCCCACGGAGCAAGCCCCGCATATTTCAGCGGTGCCTTGTCCAGGTAAATTGCAGCTCCCCCCGGCACACGCGCCATTTCGCCTACACTCGAAGAAAGACCGCCGGCACCGTCATCGGTGATACAGGAATACAAGCCCAAATCACGCGCTTCCAATAGAAAATCTGCCATTTTCTTCTGCGTAATCGGATCGCCAATCTGTACCGCTGTTGCCGGAGAACCTTCGTGTAATGCTTCTGATGAAAAGGTAGCACCGTGAATACCGTCTTTGCCAATGCGCCCGCCTGTCATCACAATGTAATCACCGGGCTGCGCTGCTTTCTCATGGGCAGGACGTCCGCCAACAACAGCCGGGCTGATACCACCTGTGCCGCAAAACACCAACGGCTTTCCTAAAAAATGCTCATGAAATACAATAGCGCCGTTTATATCAGGAATACCACTTTGGTTACCACCGTCACGCACACCACTGTGAACCCCGCGCAGCACGCGACGAGGATGCAGCAAACGCGCAGGTATCTCACCAGCATAATCGGGGTCAGCAAAACAAAAGACATCCGTATTAAAAATACACTGGAATCCCAAGCCTGCACCTAATACGTCACGGTTCACGCCAACAATACCCGTCATGGCACCACCATAAGGATCCAGTGCAGACGGACTATTATGGGTTTCCGCTTTCAAAGCAAATACATGGTCATCATCAAATTGAATAATACCGGCGTTGTCTTCGAACACACTAACCAGCCAGGGTACACGCTCTGCTACCGCATCGGTGACCCCTTTGATATAGGTCTTAAAAAGCCCGTCAATTGTACGGCGTTCTCCTGCTTCATCCACATAGGTGATAACCGCATTAAAAATCTTATGCTTGCAGTGCTCTGACCAGGTCTGCGCCAGGATTTCGAGTTCGATATCTGTAGGTACAGCAGGTAGTCCCTGACGTTCCCGCTGAACACGGGTTTCACTATTGATATAATGATCGCGGATGACCTGCATTTCTCCAAGATCAAGTGCCAGCATACGTTCCCGACTCAAGGCAAGTAAGGCATCATCTGACAAATCAAGTGAAACATTTTCTACGGCAACCTCACTCTGATCAGTTACCACGGGTAATAGGAGTAATGACTTTCCGTCCAATGCCTGCATTTCAGATACCGTCTTCACTACATATTGTTCTATAAGCTCATTTGCCAGCAATTTGGAAGCAATTTGCTCTGCAACCGTCTTATCCACCCCTTTCAGCGCGTAGAGTAAACTCTTATACACGCCTTCACCTTCTGCCAGTGTACGTCCAAGTGTATCCTGTACCCCTTCCAGCGAACTGCGACCGACATTATCCGTTACACCGGGAAGAAATCCCACCTCGATCAAGCAATCGTAATCGTAATCAAGTGATTTATTCAGAGATGAAATCTGAATGATCGGATCGGTAAAAAGTTCACAACGCACTTTCTCCAAATCCCCTTCAGACAACCCGGCATTTAAAGTGTACACATCAATGACCCGGGCACTGTCTATGAGAATCCCCAAATCTTCGTTTACCTGTGCGCATACTGCCTCACCTGCAGGATCCGGCATGGCAGGTTTTATAGCAACCTCAATTCGATGTATCGGCATAAGTCATCTCCCCTGTATACTGTACTTTTTTGTCGCCTGCGACGATACGCCCGACGAAAGTATATTGCTGACCAGCAAGATCCATTGTCTCCTGAAGGCGTTTTGCCTGATCTTCAGCGATAACAAACAAAAATCCCTGCCCCATATTAAAGGTGTGCAGCATTTCCAACTCCGCCACATTGCCTTTTTCCTGCAGGAAACGGAATAACGGGGGTACAACCCACGAACTCAAGTCTATTTTTGCGCCCAGTCCCTCGGGCAGTATACGCGGTAAATTATCGGTAATTCCCCCTCCGGTAATGTGTGCCATACCCCGTACATCAACCCTGCTCATAACTAACTGCATCAACTTCGCGTAGCTAATATGAGGCTCCATAAGCGCCTCGGCAACACTGCGTCCGACACCGGGCATTTCGTCCGTAACCTTAAGTCCTGCCACTTCGAAACAAATCTTACGGGCAAGACTATATCCGTTGGTATGCAGTCCCGTACTGGGTAAGCCAACAATAACATCCCCCTCGCGAATAGCCGAACCGTCGACAATTCGGGAACGATCTACAATACCCACAATGGTACCCGCAAGATCGTATTCACCGGGCTGGTACATATCCGGCATCTCAGCCGTCTCACCGCCAATAAGAGCACAAGCGGCATAGCGACACCCAGCTGATAATCCACGCACTACCTCAATAGCCACTGCAGGCTCTAGTTTTCCAACCGAAAAATAGTCTAAAAAGAATAAGGGACGCGCTCCCTGCACTAAAATATCGTTTACGCAGTGCGATACAAGATCAATGCCCACCGTATCATGCTTTCCAGTCATAAATGCCAATTTTAATTTGGTGCCCACGCCGTCAACACTCGACACCAACACTGGATCCGAAAATTGTTTTACATCTAACTGAAACATGGCACCAAAGGTACCGATATCACATAAAACATTCTCTGTAAACGTACGCTTCACCAGTTCTTTAATAGAGGACAATGCCTCATTTGCCGCGTCAATACTGACTCCAGAATCACTGTATTTCAGGGAAAGATGTTCGTCTGTCATTTTAAGCTCCTTATAAGGAATAAAGGGGGAATATAACTCGAAGTGCAGAGTATACCTTGTATCCGCCCCGTCATACCAGTCAAACATAAAAAAATAGATAAAAGCCCCTGCCTACTATAAAATGCTCCTATATTCTTCAAAAAAGCATCATCACCCCATAGCGGATCTTTTTTCTATTAATCTGCCATTTTTCAGCAGCCCCCCGCCTACTGAAATGTATTCCTAAATCAGCTTGCTATCCAATTGCTGTAAAACACATAGATATTTGAAGTTCTATTAGCTCGCAAAGTATACTCGCAGTGCAATCAAATACGATCCAATCGCAGTATTATTAAGTTTCGATGAGAAAAAAGAACCGTTCGAGCCTATAAAATAAATTGTGAAGGAGATGGTAATGACTAAAAAAGGGTTTACACTGATCGAGTTGCTTGTCGTAATAGCCATTATCGGCATTCTGGCCGCCATCCTGCTTCCGGCATTGGCACGTGCACGGGAAGCGGCACGACGCTCCAGTTGTCAGAATAACCTGAAGCAATGGGGACTGATATTCAAGATGTATTCCGGTGAGTCCCCCGGGCAGCTGTTTCCGCCACTCCAGATTATTGATCACTATTGGGCAGATGGTACCTACGATTCCGAAGCAAACGTTGATCTCGGCGTAGGTCCCTGCTTTCAAGCCGTCTATCCCGAATACCTGACCGATCCCAATATTCTGATATGCCCCTCCGATGCATCTCATGGAATCGAGGATTTATACCGCCCGGATGGTTCTTCTCAAATTCTGGGGGAACCCCGGCTTATCATGGCGAGTTATTCCTATACAGGCTGGGTACTGGACAAACTAAAAAAAGAAAGTTCCCAGGCCTCAAACTATCCAGCACTCACCGGTGCCCTAAG
>JAGLCZ010000298.1 GCA_023145975.1 Candidatus Hydrogenedentota bacterium
CCCATGCTGAAAGCAGGACGACCGCAGCAAGCGTGCCCCTGCACCAGTTGCGGACGATATCCGGCGGCCTCGAGTACAGCTACGGCAGCACGACCGATATTCGCTTCGTTATGACGCACAAAACAATCGTCCCAAAGTAATACGTCTCCCCTCGGGGCAGGCGCCTCCGTAACCTTGCGGTTCCTGAACCACGTATCAAAACGCTGGGGGGAATAGAGAGGTAGTGGACGCTGTGCGGCAACGCCGGCGACCCGTTCAAGCAGGCTTCGAAACACCCTGTTTTTTATAGCGGCATTTGCCAAGTGCGGCGCCACGCTTCCCAGCGCATTCAGTAAATCCACACGGCTCAACAGCCGCGCATGAAAGGGAGTACCATAGCGGCGATGTCGTGCATGAAGAAGTTCCGCTTTCAACAGTGCCATATTTACATTGGAAGGACACTCTGCCTCACATGCTTTACAAGCGAGACAAGTACTCAAAGCCTGTTCCAGAGCTTCACTCTGTAATGAATCCGCAGCGGTACCCAGTCGTCCTTCGAGAACGGCACGGATAATATTGGCACGTCCCCGCGTGGACATGAGTTCCTCGCCGGTGGCTTGATAGGTGGGGCACATGGTGATATCCTCCTTGCGACATCCACCACACCCGTTGCACTGTTCCAGATTACCTGTAAAAGAATGATCCTTCGCTTCAAATTCCAGTACGGGTTCAAAGGGAATTGGAATAGATGCCCCGGCCCCCTGACGCAGATCCCGATCTATACGCCATCGTCCGCTATCGAATATTTTTCCGGGGTTCATTGCGTTTAACGGATCAAATGCCGTTTTTACACCGCGCATAATCTCCAGTAATTTTGGAGAAATATGTTCTTTCATATACTCCGTTCGGGCAATACCTACGCCGTGTTCCGCTGTAAGTGATCCGTTGAACCGGCGGGTCAATGCAGACACTTCTCCCGCAAGCTCTCTGAATTTACGTATGTCCCCGGCAGTGTGTAAATCCAATACGGGGCGCACATGAAGCAGCCCGGACGCAGCATGACCATAATAAGATGCACGCAGATCAAGCCCCTTCATAACAGAACGAAGGGCATCCACATACGCCGGTAATTGATGCGGCGGAACGGCAGCATCCTCAATGCCCGCAGTCGGCTTGGCGGAACCCGGACATCCTGTCAACAATGATAAACCTGCCTTGCGCAAGTGCCACACTAACGCCTTTTCCTGTTCCGTGGCACAAATATGATAGCGAACTGCCGGTGCTTTTTCAATGGCGGCGGCAAGTTTATCTGCAATATTATCGTAAAACTCAACCAATAGAATGGCACGGCAGGGGTTTTCGTCCAATTGCAGTAAATCACGGGCTGCCTGAAAGGCGCGCTGTCCCCGAGTCTGGTTAAACAACATATCATCTATCTGTTCGACGCTGGCAGGTGCCAACTCAAGAAGGGTGACCGAAGTTTGCAACGCCTCTTCCATACTATCAAAAAATAATAATGCCAATCCTGTTTCTGCAGGGAGCGGAACAACACTGACTGTCGCCGCATACACGGCACAAAGCGTCCCTTCACTTCCCCCTATCAGCATCCCCGGATTCGTTTTGCCTGCATCCAAAGTACTCAGAAAGCGGTTCAGCCCAAAGCCGGGCCAACGCTTAAAAATATCACGGTGAAAACGCCGTTCAATTTCATCCCGTTCCTCAGCAATACGTTGGTATGAATTTTGCAGCTGCTCACGCATATCCATCGACTCTGCGCTTAATATCGCCGTGTTCCCGGCGGGCAGAACGACTTCGAGACTGCGCACGTGTTCGATTGTTGTGCCATAGAGAGGCGCACGCGCGCCGGAACTGTCGTTGGCAATCATGCCGCCCAGGGTTGCACGGGAACTGGTAGCCACGTCCGGTCCGAAAGTCAATCCATAAGGTTTAAGAAAGGCATTCAGTTGATCCAGTACCACCCCTGCCCCGACGCGCACGGTACGCGCCTCCCTGTCGAAATCGCAGATAAACCGATTGTGTCGCGCCAGATCAACAATGAGTCCCTCGCCCAACGCTCCACCTGCCAGCCCACTTCCTGCACCACGGGGAATAATGGGTATACCTGCAGAAGCCGTTACTTCCAGCACCGCTGCTGTCTCTTCGATAGTGCGTGGAAAAGCAACCCCTGCCGGTGTCACCTGATAAACAGAAGCATCTGTGGCATAAAGAGTGCGCGTTACATCGTCCAGAAAAATTGGACATGTACATTCTTTTTGTATGCGTTGTAATTTCGTCGTCATATGCTAAAGCATCTCCAGACTGTCACCATCCTTGAACCTGCGAAGGCGACGTCTGTTCCGGCAGATCATATCCAAAATCCGTTATGCTTCCACTCTGAAGACGCACCCATGATTTGCTGGGATCAAAATCCGGATTACGCATCAACAATTCCTGAGTTATATCCCGCGCATAAATAGGACTCGACATGGCATACACTTCCAAAGGCCCAAAACCACGCGCCTTCGGATCAGCCGCACCAATAACACGTACCCGGTACGCTGCTTCACTGGTGGGAAACCTTTTGAATCGGATGGCAGTTTCTTTGGCATTAATAGGGATGGTACGTATGGGACGTCCGTTTTCAATGACCTGAAGTTTTTTTCCCACAGCATCATGGACTACCACCTCAAAACTCACCTCTACATTCAACGGGATGATCCCGCCTATACCGACATCCATTTTTTTATCACTCAGTACATCGGCAGCAAAATATAATTTCGGTCCATCAGTGCTGCAGGAGATGTAGGTGCGCCCAAGGCGTAATCCTTCAAGTAATCCCTCAACCGAAAGTTCGCGGGCATGAATATAGGTAACAGGCTGTCCGAGGGGTACATTTTTACTGCCGCTGCCGCTCCCGCCTACAGCACCTGCCAGCAACCCGCGCACTAACTCATAATCGTAGAATAAGCTGCTCTGTGCATTGGAAGACATTGCCCCATGGCTTTCTGCCGCTGCTGCTGCGGCAATGGAATGGATGAGTTTTCCCTCGCTGCGTTCCCGCGCCGGTTCATCCAGTTGTTTCAAGACCATGGAGGGCACCCCCCGCCAGTCACGAAACCAGGTTTCTACGCCGTTCACAAAACTCAGCCCCCATTGCCACGGTTTGGTGGGGAAAGTAGGATGCGCAATGATCCATGCTCCTCCCTGCGCCTGTACCCGAATACACTCTGCCTGTGCCGATCGCATATTACCGGGAATATCGGGTTGGGTACGCGGTCCATAAACCAACGCTACCCCCATCTCATCTGTGCCCCATTCCATGGCAGGAAGCAGGATCAGCTGTTCCGAGTGAAAATCCGAATCGTGTATAGCCGCTAGTGTATTCCTGTCGGTTATAGCCAAAAAATCCAAATTTGCCTTCTCTGCACGCTTTACCAATTCACCAACGGTCTCCGTTCCAACACCATGTTTAGAATAAGCATGCAGCTCTCCACAATACCACTGAGTATCCTCATTCAATACTCGTGTGTCATGAAACAGTTCCGCAACTCCGGGAATCCCTGCCGCATTATAGGGGTCGGTGCCCATCTCTATTTCGACCCGGTCCAGTGCCAAATCACCATCTGCATCAAAATTGCGCAGGGACATTGCTCCCCCTGCACCTTCAAGCAAATTCACCAGTAAGTACGTGGGACGTGCTTCACGAATAATCAAATCCTCAACAGCCACCAATACGGGTACGCCTGCATCGTAGACATGCACATAAGCACGGTAACTTCCTATAGGCTGCGGCGATTCCAAAACTCCTTCCGGCACATCCAGAGAAGCAGCTGTGCTGTCATCAAAACAAAGTAAATCGACTCTTGTAGGCAATCGATCGCCCACAACGTTAGTAATATCTACATCCAGTATGCCCCTGGGTAATGCTGCCCGCTTTGCCAGGGCAGCCTGCTTCTCCAATTCCGCTTCTTCTTTTTTCTGTTGAGATACACTTTCCTGCTGTGTCGTTCCAACATCACGATGACGCACGCCACCCTTACCTGCACAAGCAACCAATGTCAAACAGGTCAATAACAAAATTATGTTCCGCATTCTAAACTCCTCGGTTATAGTATTTACCATACCTATTGTAATAAATTAGGGACTCTATGAAAAAGTACTGTCATTTTTGACCTAAAACAGGTATAATACTATAAAATGGCGAGTTTTGTAGTATACATGATTTTGCGAAAATCTATGTGTGGCATATTTTGATTGATTTACGTGTATATAAGGGATGGGTTGTTATGAAAAAACAAGCGTATTTTACATTATTTATTGTTGCTGTAGCGGCATTATGCGTACCGTATACAAGCAACGCAGCAATACTTCGCGTTGATGTAAATGGCCTTATGACTCCAGATGGAATGTCATGGGAAACAGCCTACCACGATATTCCATCCGCTCTTATGGCAGCTATGCCCGCAGATGAAATCTGGGTTGCCAGGGGTACCTACGTTAAGGGAGCAGGATCAAGAGTCGTAGAAATAACAACTAATGTAGAGATTTATGGTGGTTTTGCCGCTACTGAAGCAGCACGCGAAGAACGGGATCCGATTGTGAATACCACCAGCATTGACGGAGCATTCGGCTATCCATGTGTATCCATTTTTTCTACTGCTGTACTGGATGGATTTACTTTCGAAAATGGGTACGCACCTGCAGAGGACGGTGCAGGCGTTTTGGTAAGTGCCCCCGGAGTCCTCATTGCAAACTGCATTTTCTATAATAATGAGTCTATGCTCAAGGGCGGCGGACTGAGTGTTGACGGCGTAGACTGCACCATAATCAATTGCTCTTTTCTGAACAATAAAGCCCCATACGGATCCGCCATTTCGCATATTCACGGTACAAAGGCCTTTGGCTCAACCTCAACGATGATTAACTGCCTCTTCGTGGATAATAATGCTTTCACCTCAGGCATAGTTTTTAATGA
>JAGLCZ010000299.1 GCA_023145975.1 Candidatus Hydrogenedentota bacterium
GGGATACCCCTTTTTCAAAGTCCGGGGATGATACGTTCTGTTCCATTCTCTAACTTTATATTTGAAGACATTTTGTATACATAAGGGATTTGACACAAGTTCCATTTTATCAAATGAAACAAGGGGATAGGAAATTCTGAATCTAGGACCTTGGATTCGCGCAATTTATCTGCCACCACCTTTTGTGTTATTGTTAAAGCACTGATATTACAATATCCTGTTTAGTGATTTACGTTTGGAAAATGTATATATCGGGATGTCGGGTTTAACAAAGCGGTAATCGCGACGTTGAAAATTCAAAAAGGAATTATTAATGCGGCATATATGTCTTACTGCAGCATTTCAGGAAGTGCCTGGCGGATATATAGCATTTGTTGAAGAGCTGCCGGGCGCTAACACGCAGGGTGCTACACTTGATGAGGCGCGTACCAATCTTGCTGAGGCCATCACAATGGTTTTGGATGCTAACCGTACTCTTGCAGATATAGAACTTTCTGATGCGGATGTTATACGCGAACCTATTGAGGTGAGCATGTGAAACGTGTTGCGTTAATACGTTATTTGCGTAAGCAGGGGTGTGTTCATTTTCGCGAAGGGGGAAATCATTCGATTTATCTTAACCCGCTTGAAAAGAAAGTTTCTGCTATTCCGCGCCATCGGGAAATTTTTGATATTCTGATACTCAAAATATGCAAAGATCTGGGAATTAAATCCCCGTTTTAATAGGATGCCTGTTACCGTTTACAGATTGTCTAAGAGGGTATGCCTTACCGCCACCAGTTGACGTGGTTCATCACCAGTTCTGTATCTTCAAAGGTGATTGAAAACTTGAAAGGTCCGGGTATCTTGGCGCATTTCACCAGAATGGTATTTCTTCCCTGCCGCAGTGTAACAGGAACGGTAGTACTTTCAAACTGGTCATGGGGTACTTGCTGCCGTGTTTCAAATACGTTTGCGTTGTTGATCCATACGCGGGTGGCATCCTGGAAGCCGACACGTATTTCGGTTTCCAGACGGCGTTCAGCACTGATCTCGGCATAGGCGTATGCAACGGATCGATCGAATTTAGGATACCATTGGTACACGGGCTCGAGTGCTGCCTGCAGATCTACCACATGCTCTGATTGGGAGCGGGAATACCAGTGTCGCCACCAGGCAGCACGGTACCAGCCCGGATAGACCGCATCGAAATCAATGCTTTTTTCCGGCGGATACACGGTGTCAAAGCCGCTGCACTTGTCCCAGTTTGGAAACTCGCCGATGACCATCCAACGACGCACATGAGCTGTTCGTTGTGTTCGTAACCACTCTACCGCTTTCTGATTGGGCGGCAATGTCGTGGCAGGGGGCATACTGCGCCGTCCAAAATGATTCAGTAGATTAATGAACAGCCTTTCTGCAACGGGGTCTTTGCCAAGGTGTTCAAGAATGTGCATGTGGGTGAACACAATGCGCCCCTCTCCATACCGTTGTACCAGGAGATCGTTGCCCCACCATGCGGTTTCACCTACCATGTAGTTTCCTGCTGCAACAGGGGTGGTATCGAAGCTGCCGCAGAGATCTTCATCGCCCGGTTCCAGGAATGTTTTATCCGCTACTATATTCGCATAGGGTTGGCGCATAAGACCGGGTGCCGGCAGTTTATCAAAAACAGGGTGGAGTTTTACGTAATGGCAAACCGGTAGAAAACCGCCCACCGCATCTTTGGGGGTGGCAGTAATATCCGGGTCCATGGTCGGGGTAAGTTCGTTCCAGTCTTCCGGGGGACTGAAGAATATGGCGACGGCGCCTCCTTTAACCTGCGCAAGAATCTGCATCAGATCGTTGTCGGGATAGGCGCGAATCGTATTGGCAAGAGGCGGTATGATGTGGGTGGGTGCGAGAATATTATCCAGTTTGGCATGGGCTCCGATTTTCTCGCTCCACTGTTGGTGAGGGTCGAATACATGGACGGATGTTTCCGCAAAGGGTGCCGGCTCGTAGACGTGAAATTCTTCCGCGGCTTCTGCCAGAACCGTCATGCCCTGCATGAGCCGTACCACAAAGCGATGTGTTCCCGTGGAACCGGAGGCACTGATCGTACCGTGCCAGAGTTCGCCGCCGTGCCGTGGTATTTTTAAGGATCGTTTTTTCTTCCAGAGCACCTGGTTGGTAGGGCCGACTACCTGCAGCGACAGATCCGCCATTCCCGCCAGATTTTCTTCATTGGCAAGGAGTGCTGTCAGATTAGTTTGTTCCCGCAGATGTAGATTGTTTTTATCGAGGGATATCAGCGGGCGCATTGCCTGTTGTACTTTGGCGAGATGTTCTAATGCCGGCTTGGGACGACGCCACCGGTCGAGTACGCCTGCACAAAACTCGTGTCCCCCATCAGAAAGCTGGGTGTAGCAATAGCCGCTTAGTTTTGGATTGGCGCGCATGGAATCAATTTGGATATGCAGCGCATCACACTGCAGCAGTTGTGCCGCCTTGAAGAAACCGGAGAGGTCGCCAAAGATTTTTTCCAGGCCCCGTTCCTGAAA
>JAGLCZ010000003.1 GCA_023145975.1 Candidatus Hydrogenedentota bacterium
GTTGTACATATCACATCCGTACATTGCTGTTTCCTCCCTATTGGAACGGTTTTCACCATACACATAGAAATCCATCCTATGTTGTAACACCTATCCTGCCTTCAATATTCCCGATCAAAATATTTATCTGTGATATTGTCAAATTTGCGCAAAGCAACGCATTCCCATTACACTTGACAGCATATCCATAGCTAAACAAGACAAATAGTGGCAAAACTGAACTGAGAGGAAGGCATGTCCGTTACAACATCCCAGAAAAATCCGGCAACTCAAGGGGACCTTTCTCCTTGTATCTGCTGCCTGGAAGACATGCCCGTTCCCTATCATGCAGGGCTTATCCGCTGCAGAAAATGCGGTCATGTACACGCAGACCTTTCGTGGACTCCCGAGCAATTCCGAAACTTGTATACCACCGACTATTTTAAGGGCGGTGAATATGCGGATTATGAAGAAGAAGAAACTGCATTACGCCTCAATTTTCAGCGGCGGGTACGTGAACTGGCAGACCGCCACCCTAAAAACAGCTCCCTATGGGAAATCGGATGTGCCTACGGTTTTTTTCTCAAGGAGGCATCCACCCATTTCTCTGCGGCAGGCTGTGATGTTGCCGAGGGAGCCGTACGCTGCGCCGTGGAAAAGAAGGGGGTACAGGCCCGTTATCTGGATTACCTGGGCTATACGCCCGAAGAACCCTTCGATATCATCTGCCTGTGGGATGTAATCGAACATTTACCGGAACCCGGGAAATTCCTAGAAAAAGCGTATAATGATTTGCGACCCGGAGGTACGCTTGCGTTAAGTACAGGGGATATCGCCTCGCTGTGCGCACGCCTTCGAGGATCACACTGGCGGCAAATCCATCCCCCCACCCATGTACATTATTTTACACGCCAGTCGATGAATACATTGTTAACACGTCTGGGATACACAGACATATCGTTTCACTACTATGCCTTTTGGCGGAATTTGGATACCGTTGCAGAAAAGCTGCTGTCTGAACATCCCGTTACGAAGCCTCTCTATCAAGTATTACACCGTTACCATTTACTGCACCTTAACTTCCCATTAAACCTATACGATTTGATGACCGTATACGCCCGAAAACCGGAGTGAAAATAAAATGTCTCTGATGTCTTCTTTCTGGAAAATTGTAAAAATATCTTTCGTACCGACCCTGCTGATTCTTGCCACGCTCATAACTTTTAATTATGTGATTTTCGCAGCGGTAAACGATATGGACGGATCCTTCGAATTCTGCAAATCCGCATGTGAAACTCTTGGTATCGAACTTCCGAAAAGCGGTGTAGGGGGTATGTACGATATTTACCGGTATTACGCGCCGTTGACATTCCTGCTGGATACTGCGATTCATTCGGGCGAGTTTCCTACCTGGAACCCACTCACCTATTGCGGCCTTCCCAACACGGGTAACCCGCAAGCATTCCTTTTTTATCCACCCCATTTATTACGATCACTATTGACCATAAATCCAACACCGGAACGTTCGAATATTACGCTGGCGATTATGATTGGACTGCACTTTCTTTTCATGGCGTTGTGCACCTATCTTCTGGGACGCGCCCATGGCCTGAGCTTACCGGGCGCATTGACTGCTGCCATCGCATTTGCATTCAGTGCACTCATTGTTCGACGCATGTGCGAATATCATATTATCACCACGATTGCCTGGCTGCCCTTACTGCTGCTGCTGATTAAAAAAAGTATTGATAGCCGGGAATTCCTGCAAAAGATGATATTTTCTTTATGCGGTGCAATCATTCTGGGACTCAGCATACTGGGTGGGTTCCTACAAATAGTGAATCTGATGGGACTTGTTGCAGGCATTTACGCCTTATTCTATTTCCTTTTAAACTCCGACTGGAAAGCCGACAGCGGAACACTATGGCGAAGATTACGACCCTGGATGCACAACGGCATTGCCATGGCAACCTTATTTATTCTGGGTTCACTACTGGCAGCAGTGCTGTTATTACCCGCCTGGGAACTCGCCTCTTTCACCTTGCGCACCTCCGGCACCGCAGCCAATAAATATTCCGATCTCTGGGCATGGTCACCTCTTGACTTCTATCAGAAACTGGTGGTATATGCAGGCATAAAATATGAGGCAGAGACCATCCGTAATTCCGGGATTATCGCATTGCTTCTTGCCTTCGCAGGTCTCACCCATCCCAAACGACGAGACGTCTTCCTCTTTTTAGGTATGTTCCTGATACTTTTTGAATGCAGCTTCGGCCCCCCCTTACCTCTGGGATCACTCCTTGAAAAGGTAACTCCCTTTTCACTGTCCGCCTATTCCCGTGCCTATGATTTTGGACTATTACCATTAAGCCTGCTCGCCGGTTTTGGCGTAGATGCCATCAGCAAACCCTTTCCCAGTCGAGGAAAATCGTATGCCCGTGCGGCGGTTCTGATCCTGTTGGCATATATTTTTATTGCTCCTCTCGGTGACTGGATAACACAAATCAGCCCCAAAAAATATATCAGTGTCAACGATACCGTACGCTTCATACCCATTATGGGTCTGGTACTGATGGTGGCGCTTGGGGTACTTCACTATCCCAAGACCATACGCCTTATACTGACTTTCCTGCTGCCCCTATTGTTATTCAGTGAGACCTTTGCCTGGAATCAGTCTTATGTTCCCTATATGGCGCATCGCAAAGTACGTGACAGTAAACCCATAAAACGTGAGGACGTACGCATACCCACTGAAAATTATCGTGAAAGCGACTTTATCTGTAACCGCTTTCTGTATTCACTGCGCTTTGCCATGAACGGGGTTGACCCCTTGCACATCAGTGCTGTCCGGGATATGCTCAGCGGTCCTCCACGGGCAGCACACCCCTATCGAGGCGTAAAAGAATGGGAAACCTGTCGCGAGAACTTACGTGGAAACACGCTTTTCAAACGTTCCTTCTGGCTGGCACGACAATACGCGATAGGTTCCATTCCCGGAAAACGAGAATCCTGGCCAACTGCTACAACAGTTTTTCTTGATGAACCTATTGCAGCAAATATCCCAAAAGTTGAAAAAAAGAAGCTGCCACGCTCCTCCATTTCCGATGATTACACCCTGAGGGATATTAGGATCCCCGATCCTGCTCTTGCGCCCGTCAGACGCGGCAAGAAGGGATTCCATTTTTTGGTGGAGATTCCCTCAACAACAGGCAACCTTCCCGCAGGCAGTTCCGGCGGTGTACACAGCACACTGCTCTATAGTTATAAAAGTGCAGGCACTGCAACTCTGAAAACCTTTATTAAACAGCCGGGTACAGACCGATCCGAACATGGCATACAGCACAGTATCCGCTCAACCAATAATCGTGTTGTTTTTGTGGAAGTACCGTTACCGGATTTCCCAAAAATGGATATTCAGGTAACGATAGAGGGACGCGGTCCCGGTGCATTTCAGTTCACAGGAATTCAGCTTAAATCAGATAATAAGGATGAGGATGGATTGATACAAATACTGGATCGCACAACGAACACCGTTGATTTGCAGGTAGGTCCTCTTGAAGAACCGCGTATTCTCACCTTCCTGGATTCGTACTATCCCGGGTGGCTTGCTTTTGTAGATGGCGAAAGCGTACCCATCCTCCGTGCCGATGAAAACTTTAAGGCTATTGTTTTATCCCCGGGTACTCATCGCGTTTATTTTGCATTTCATCATAAACTTACCTGGAAAGCATTCTATATTTCCATGAGCACCTTAGTCACTATATTGGGGTTAATCTTCCTCTGTTGGTTCCTAAAAAAACGAAAAATGACCGCTATTTCCAAACAGGAAGCAACTGCCGCACCATGACCCAAGCAACACCACAAAGCCCCGTACCTTCCCTGTGCCATGTACAGCCCAAAGTCGTCTACGATTTTGAGACGAAAACACCTGTCTACTCTTCCTGCGGTGTGCCCACATCAAGCGTTCAAATATTTGAATGTCCCGGTTCAGGAACACGCTTTCGTATTCCGCCTTCCCCCAAAGAACTAACCCAATTACATGATCAGGGATATCAGAAATTCTATGGGGAAGGTACCCCCGAATTGGCAGCGGCACATAGTGAAAAACTAGCGGAGCGGGTCGGATTTCTATGTCAGTATTTAAAGGAGGGACGCGTACTCGATGTAGGATGTTCCACCGGACTACTGATGCAGGAGTTGACACAGATGGGCTTTGATCCCTTCGGCTGCGATGTCTCGTCGGAAGCATGCAGCAGCACGAGCGCCCGGTTCAATGCCGAAAAAGTATGTCATGGTAATGTTGTTGATGCATTGCACGCTTTTGGAAAAGAAACCTTCGACGCAATAACGCTCATGGATGTTATCGAGCACTTTCATGATGCTGGTGCCGAACTCACTGCCATCCGCGATCTATTAAAACCGGAGGGGCTTCTGTTCCTACGCACACCAACACTGGCATCTCCTTTCTTTCACATCGCCGACTGGAGCTATCGGCTTAGTGCCGGGTACTATAAAAAAGCGGTACAAACCATCTATCATGCGGAACATATCTATTTTTTCAGCGAAAAAGGGTTAAGAATGTTACTGGAGGAAAGCGGATTTGAGGTACTGACTGTTGTAGCAGATCCTTTACCCTGGCGCACTTTTCGTCTCGCTGAGCTGAACCACAGTTTGCCCGTCAATACAGCACTGGCATTGGTATATTTTTTATCTCGCGCACTGGGAAGCGGGCATGGTATTAAAATCATGGCACGGCGGAAACTGTAAACATCCCAAATCTCAAACACGTTCCTTCCCTGGTTACCCACAATAATGGAGACTTGACAGTGAACCTTATAACACTTGTCCTGCTGGGAGCAGCATCTCTCAGTGCAGGAGATATCCCCCTGGAAAATGCCGCTATAAATCGTGAGGCATGGAAGCCCGCTATCCAATCGGTATTCGAGCAATTGGACATGCTGGATATGTTTGCTATGGCGACAAAAATGGGAGGGCTCAAAGTCAAAGTACCGAAAGAGCTGCAGACCATACCGATGCACATGATTGAGGGTGCCGATGAATTACGTGAACGCGGTATTGAGATATATGTGAAGGAGCTGGAGTTCCGCGACCTGAATTTCATCTATGATAAAGCACCGCAATGGCCTGATAATCAGCCACGGGTACCCACCACAGTCGAATTCGGCACATTGGGTATAACCGCAGACGCAAAAACGAAAATGGGAATGATTCCCCTGGGCGCTACCTTCCAAAATGGTCGACTACCTGTAGACTTTCTACCCGTAATTGGAAAAGGATACGATCTCAATTTAATGCCGGAAAACCGTGCAGAAGATACGATCCTTGATGATCTTCGTTTACAGGTTGGCGGCTCACTGACAAGCAAAATAGCCAATCGCTTTTTCAGTGAACAGATAGCCCAGTTAATTCTAAAATACGGGGTGGGGCAAACCCTGCAAATGGGGCAAAAGGATCTGATGAGCGGGGACTCGCTGCTGCATCTCCTCGATTCTCCCAAGGAATCCAAAAAGGAAAGTATTCTCGAAAACCTCATCAAAGGCATTATCCGATAATCTACTCGAAATGGTGTTCTTCGACATACACACCCGCCGTTAGAAATGGATCACCGTCCAGGGTACCTGCAAATTCAGCTTTTCGGGTAACTCAGGAATATAGTACAGGTCAAACTCCATTCTTCCGTCACCGCC
>JAGLCZ010000030.1 GCA_023145975.1 Candidatus Hydrogenedentota bacterium
CTTCTTCCGGATACGTTACAAGTCGGGACTGATAATATCATTGAGGTACGCGGTGCGACCTTGTTTCAGGGCTATCTGACCGAAAATAATGTACGCGTTCTTCCCCTGACAGATGCGGGTTGGTTTCGTACCGGGGATGTGGGGTGCCTGGATGAACAGGGATGCCTGCATGTTACAGGGCGTGCAGATGCCATGTTTATTGTCGGTGGCGAGAATATTCATCCTGAAGAGGTAGAAGCAGCATTAGGCGCGTTACCGGGGGTTTGCCGTGCAGTGGTAGTTCCTCTGTCTCATGAGGAATACGGACGGGTAGCCGTAGCCTTTCTGGATATGCAGGAAAAAACAGTAATTGATGCGGTGCAGCTGTGCGACAGGCTTGCAGAAGTTCTCCCCCGTTTTAAGATTCCCCGTTATTTTCTGTCCTGGCCGAAAAAGTATCAACAGGGCATGAAGATAGACAGAAGTGCATTTGCCGAAGAAGCAAAGAACGTTTTATTGTAAAAGGAATAAATCGAGGGATATCCTGCATTTTCTTGCTGCTACTGGGTGGTCGTGTCCACGCCAATACCGAAGTGGTTATTCTTAAATGTCAAGTTATCTGCATTGGTTTGATTGAAGCGAATGGGATTTCCAGAGGTGTTGTAAATGGTGTTGTCTTCGACGAGATAGCCTTTGCTTCCTTGATCGAAGAAAATCCCGTTGTTGGGTGCGCCGCCGTGGGCGAAGACACTGCGGTGCGCATCATGAAAAATATTTCCCCGAATGATTGTGCCTGGTTGAAACCCAAGAGTGTACAGGCAGCCCCCATCGGCCAGCACCTTCATTGTATTGTATACATGGTTGAAGGCAATAAGCGTGTCCTGTTGACTTGTGCGCGATTCGTTCCAACGAAAGCCCACGGATATACCCGAATAAGGCATGTCACGCACCACGTTGTGGGTGATCGCTGTACCGCGGGAAAAAGCGTCGAAAATACCGACACACCCGTGGTTGATTGCCCCGCACCGCTGGATCAGATTCCCGGTGATGGTGTTAGACTCGGGCACATCCTGAGGCTGTGGCCAATCTGCCGACAGAAAACGATCTTCATCGGATACGTTGTCGCTCATTTCCCCTATACCACGCCATCCCACCATAATCCCGTTGGCACCGATATCGACCAGGGAGCAGGATTCGACCGTGTTATCTTGTGTGCCTGCACCGAATCCGATGGCACATGCACCGGTGTGCTCAATGTGCGCGTTTTTAATGCTGCAGGCTTCCGTGTAGAGAAAGGAGATAGCCAGGGGAAGCACATGGGTTGGCTCACTCATATTTGTACCGTAATGACCCGCCTGAATTCCTGAGTACCCGAATGTCGGGCGTTCCCACCGCGTGTGCGCGAAGTTAATGCGATCAAAGTGGAGGTTGCGAACCGGTTTGTCCTGTGTGCCTGCGATCTGAATGAGTGCATTTGCTGCAGGTGCGACGAAGCACCGTGTGTTGGGATCCTCGCCGTCAGCTGCCTGGTAAGTCAGTGTTCCCGAGGATTCGTCGAGATACCATTCACCGGGCGTATCGACGAAGGAAAGTGCATTCTCCACATAGGTTGGTTTATCCACGCTGGCGCTGGTAGCAGACCCATGACCCACCCATCCCATCGGTGTTTCCAGTATGATCCGTGTCCCGTCAGAGGATGCGATGCCCGCACGTGAAATAGACCAGTTCTGATACATGACGAGTTCCGCATTTATCCCGCTCAGATTATCCGCGCCCGGAGATTTGCTCAATATGATATTGCGGTAGTCTTCCGAAACCGTTTTAACGCGCAATATACCTGGTGCATTCGGAAACCGGCCTCGTTGCAGCCGGTGCCCGTCGACGAAGAGTTGACGAAAGCACCAATTCCCATCGGTGACTTCGGGCAGGGTCACCGTCCACTGATTGTTAGTTTCAGCTTTCCAGTCCGTGATCAGTTTTCCGCCTGATATCTCGACAGATTCACCTGAAAAGGCTTTGTAGGTCACGCGATGCTCTGCGGTACCTGCATCTTCCGGTTCAAAACGAAGCGGAGAATCAAGGCGATACGTTCCGGAACGCAGCAATACGTTCAAGTCACGATCTAAGCCGTGCGTCCCCGCTTCTCTGACAGCCTGCTGTGCTCGCGTCAACGTCGCAAACGGGGCTGCCTCGGTTCCGGGATTTTGATCGGACCCGTCCGTTGCAACATAGAAATCTGCAGCTGCATTAAGTGTTAAGAGGGATAAGGCCATTACGACACATAGTACATTGTTAAAACTTCGCATGTTTTTCTGCTTTCTACTAGGTTTAAACTTTTAGGATACTACCTTATACTACTGGCCAGGAAGTCGGGACCACCTCACACATTAATACACCCGAAGGAATATTTCCTTGTGTAGTTTTTATGGGAGGAGGGTAAAATGAATTCAGTGGGGGTTCATTCTTGAAATTCTGCACGGGGAAAGGAACCGAGTACTTTTATATTGCGGACAAATTCACCGGCTTCTGCAAGTACTTCCTTTACTGCATCATCGTCGGTATGCCCTAAAAAATCAATGAAGAAAACATATTCCCACGCTTTTTGCTGGGAAGGGCGTGATTCGATGCGTGTAAGATTGATGTTACGTTTTGAAAAGGGCAGTAGCATGTCGTAAAGAGCACCGGGTTTATCTTTGACCCATACAAGAATAGAGGTTTTATCATCCCCGGTGCGTTTTACCATCTGATTTCCTATAACTACAAATCGTGTGTAGTTATGGGGTGCATCTTCAATGCGTTCTGCAAGGATATCTAAACCGTAGGTTTGTGCAGCAAGCTTGCTCGCAATGGCAGCTGCATTGGGTTCTTTTGCCGCGCGTCGTGCCGCTTCGGCAGTGCTGCTGGTTGCGATGAGTTCGACGTTGGGCAGATTGGCACGCAGCCAGTTGCGGCATTGGAGCAAGGCATTATCTTTTGAGTAGATGCACTGTACATCCTGTAACGTGCAGTTTGCCATAAGATTTTGTGTGATATGCAGCAGCATTTCATTCACAATTTTCAGGTGGGAAGTGATGAAGCGGTCGAGGGTGTCACTTACAGAGCCGCCCATGGAGCTTTCCACCGGTACCACACCATAATCGATACGTTTGCGTTCTACTTCGGTGAACACATCTGGGAAGGAAGGCAGCGGCAGGTATTCTGCAGCGGCACCAAAAATGTGCAATGCCGCCATGTGACTGAACGTGTCGCGGGGACCCAGGAAGGCGATGCTCGTGGATTTTTCCAGCGCCCGGATTGCACTGATAATCTCACGGTAGATGGACTGTACGGCTTTGTCATCCAGTGGCCCGTCATTACATTTCGATAACTTTTTGAATACTGCCTTCTCGCGCTCGGGAACATAAATAGGCGACTGGGCAGTGCGTTTTAGATCACCAATAGCCTGGGCGGCACGGGCACGTTCGTTGAGTGTTTCTATAACCCGTGTATCAAGGGCATCGATCTTGTTTCGAAGTTCGTCCAGATTCACAATATACTTTCCTATAGGTTGCATCCTGTTTGAAAAACGAGCAGGTTTACAGTTGTTCGAATAATAACAGGACGGTACATATTTATACAGCTGTTGCTATTATAAACGACTTGATGCGCTTATGTGATAATTGTATTTTATAAGATGTGGTCCAGTTGTTTCACTTAATGATTTCTATGGGTGCCAGTGCCACCATAAGGGTGGCATGACGACCACTATCAAAGCGTATGCGTATCTGAAGTTTCTTTCCCGCACCTTTGGTGTATTGTACAACACCACGTCCAAAACGGGCATGACGTATCACGCTTCCCGTTTTTAGCCGGGGGGCGGCTGATGCAGGGGATGAAGAAGCGGCTGCTCCAGTAGGAGGTATCCGTTTTTTTCCTTGTATTTCTTCGCCATTTTCGTCGATGATGTGTAACCGTTCTTTACCAATTTCTTCCAAAAAACGGCTGGGGCGTCTGTTTTTATTAAATACACCGTAGAGCATCCGCGTATCGGAAGCGGTTACCGTGAGGCTTTTGCGTGCGCGGGTCATGGCTACATAACATAAACGGCGTTCTTCTTCCAGATCATCCTCTCCCTCAAAGCGCATCATAGGGAACATTTCTTCTTCAAGACCGACAATATACACGTGGTCAAACTCAAGGCCTTTGGCAGAGTGGCAGGTCATTAAAGTGACAGCACCTTCGTCCTCATCCCAATTATCCACATCTGACAGCAGTGCCATATCTTCCAGAAATCCAGACAGCCCACGCCCATCTTTCCGTTCGTCGTATTGTTTGCACGCTACGACAAATTCGTTTACCACTTCAATGCGATTCCGCGATTCCTTTTCATCGCTATGTTCAACATATTCGCGGTAAGCGATACGTTTCAGTAGTTTTTCAACCAGTTCCCCCAGAGGCAGAGTATCCACCAAATTATGCAGTTCGTCAATACTATCGGCCAGTTCGACAGCAGAGTGACGTGTACGCGATGGAATGCCTCCATCACCTTCCGCTTCACGCAGGGCTTGTAACAGCGGGATACGGCGCATGGCTGCGTAGTCTACCAGCTGCTCGCGTCCTACACCGCCAATGCCTCGGGCAGGTACATTTAAGATACGTCTTAAGGATTCGTCATCAGAAGGGTTTACCAGCAGCCGCAGATAGGAAACAATGTCCTTGATTTCTTTACGGCTGTAAAATTTAATGCCTCCTACGACGATATAGGGAATGCGCCGGGAACGCATGGCTTCTTCCAGAAGACGTGCCAGAATATGGGCGCGGTAGAATATGGCAACGGTTCCGGGTTCACGCTTGCGGCGTTGTATATCTTCCACCACAAAGTGTGATTCCTGTTCGGCATCCTCGGCAAAAAAATGATACACAGGGGTGCCGCCCTGTATTTCGGTAAACAGGCGCTTACCGAGTCGATTAACGTTATGCGCCACCAGTGCATTCGCCGCATCGAGTATCGATGCAGAACTGCGGTAGTTTTGTTCCAGTCGGTAGACATGGGCTTTTGGGAAATCGCGGGCGAAGTCCAGAATATTATTGATGTCGGCACCGCGCCATGAGTAGATGCTTTGATCTTCATCGCCCACGACAAACAGATCGCTATCTTCGCCCAGACATCGGGCAATAATATATTGGCTGCGGTTGGTGTCCTGATATTCATCTACCAACACATGGCTGAAGCGACTCCGATACTTATCGCGTACTTCCGGGAACCGTTCCAACAGAAATGCAGTTAGTGCAGTCAGATCATCAAAATCCATTGCACCGCATCCTTTGAGCGTATCGTGATACCGGTTCCACAATTCACGACAGGTTTCTTCTTCGGGCGTTTCAGCAGGATCGCTCCAGGCAGGATAG
>JAGLCZ010000300.1 GCA_023145975.1 Candidatus Hydrogenedentota bacterium
CAGTCCAGTCAGCTCGCCTTCATTCGCAGAAAAGGGTTCAAGCAATTGTAAGCGCTCCGATTCCGGGTTCACGATCACCTCTACCTGTGACCCGTCTTTTGCAGGAGATATATACCCGGGGTCTTCACATGAAAAACCAGCTACCGGCAATTCATCGCCGCAAGGAACCTCAAGCATCACCTTTTCTCCCCTGTCGTTGATCAGCGTATCCGTCATGGGATTAAAGGTTAAGTTCCCTGCAATCGCCAGCGCTGTCACTAATTCGGGAGATGCAACAAAAGCGTGGGTATTAGGATTACCATCGTTCCGTTTAGCAAAGTTCCGGTTAAAAGAGGTAACAATTGTATTCGCCTCCTCCTTCGGTCCCGAACGATGCCGCTCCCATTGACCAATGCAGGGGCCGCAGGCATTAGCCACCACCACGGCACCGATAGCATCAAAGGCAGCGAGAATACCGTCCCGCTCCAAAGTTGAACGCACCAGCTCCGATCCGGGAGTCACCACAAATTCCGCATTGACTTGCAATCCTTTTTTCTCCGCCTGCCGGGCAATACTTGCAGCACGCGCCATGTCTTCGTACGAGGAATTGGTACAGGACCCGATAAGTCCCACTTCCATTTTAGCAGGCCAATTTTCATTCTGTGCGGCTTCCTTCATTGCTGAAACAGGCGTTGCCAAATCCGGTGTAAACGGTCCGTTCAGATAAGGTTCGATAGTATTCAAATCAATCTCGATCAACTGGTCATAATATGCAGCAGGATCTGCAAGCACTTCAGGATCCGGACGTAAACAATCCGCCACAGACTGCGCCGCATCGGCAATGGCTTCACGACCTGTCACTGCAAGATACTGTGCCATTTTTTCATCAAAGGGAAATAAGGAAGCTGTTGCGCCAATTTCTGCGCCCATATTACACACCGTGCCTTTTCCTGTACAGGAAATTGCCTGCGCACCCTCGCCAAAATATTCCACCACCGCGCCCGTACCGCCCTTCACAGTTAAAAGACCCGCCACCTTCAAAATAACATCTTTCGGCGATGCCCATCCGTTCAATGTACCTGTAAGATGTATGCCTATCAGTTTCGGACATTTCAATTCCCAGGGCATACCCGCCATTACGTCTACCGCATCGGCACCACCCACGCCTATAGCCAGCATTCCCAATCCCCCTGCATTGGGCGTATGTGAATCCGTACCAATCATCATCCCGCCGGGAAAGGCATAATTCTCCAACACCACCTGATGAATGATCCCTGCACCCGGTTTCCAGAAACCGATACCATATTTATTTGATACCGATGCCAGAAAATCATACACCTCTTTATTGGTGGAAAGTGCCTCGCGAAGATCTGTTACCGCACCTGTTTTCGCCTGGATAAGGTGATCACAATGCACCGTTGCAGGGACGGCAACCTGTTTTTTGCCCGCCTGTAAAAACTGTAACAAAGCCATCTGCGCAGTGGCGTCCTGCATGGCAACACGATCGGGGGCAAAATCTACATAATCGCCTCCGCGTCGCCAGGGCTGATCCGGCGCACCATCCCACGAATGGGCATAGAGAATTTTTTCCGCCATCGTTAGCGGACGCCCGACAACATTGCGGGCACGTGCCACACACACAGGCAAATCGTTATAAAATTTCTTTATCATATCAAGATCAAAAGGCATTACAGTTTCCTTATGGTACTGCCTGTATCAGGCATCAAAGCAGGGATAACGTTATTCTCCCTGCACTTATTTTGTATTTCCCATATCGCGAACAACAGGATACGCTTCCTGTCGTTCCTCAACCAGTTCTATTTCGAACAACTTCGGCCAACGCTTACCCGTCACAAAAATACGACTGTCTTCCTCGTCATAGGCAATGCCGTTTAGCACATCAGCATTGCGACGTTCCTGCGCCGTGAGTAAGCCCGCCATATCCACCCACCCCTCAACATAACCGCTTTGGGGATTTATAATCGCAATGCGATCTTTTCTCCAAATATTCGCATAGATATAGCCGTCTATGTATTCGAGTTCATTAAGGTAGCGAACAGGCTCATCACCATAACGCACGTATATCTCACCCACCGTCTCCAACGTATTAATGTCCAGGAAACGTAACCGCGCCGTTCCATCACTCATGATAAAACGCTCGCCGTCATGGGTCAGTCCCCATCCCTCTCCCAAATAGTTAAAATCACGAACGCGTTCAAAACTATCCTTCTCATACACAAACCCCACCTGTGACTTCCAGGTGAGCTGCACCAGACGTCCATTCTGTACCGCAATGCCTTCCCCAAAATATGCATCGGGTAACTTTTGTATTTGGAGCACCGCCCCTGTTTCAAGTGCCACTTTTCGGATTGACGATGCGCCCCGCAACCCGGTACCTTCATACAAAGAGCCATCATATACAGCCAGCCCCTGTGTAAATGCCTCGGGATCATGAGGAAACTTCTCCAAGACATGACAGGTATAAAAGGTAACGGTTTCCGGGGGCGGCTGGTCTGCCGGCGGCAATGACGATCTGCAGGAACAGCAGCATCCTGTCAGAGCAATACCTGCACTGAATATTTTCAAGGGCATCTTCAAAAAGCTCTGAAGCATGATACACATCCATCTCAAAAAGAAATAAAATAAAAAAACGGAGACTGTAATCCGTTATAGTGGACTACCGTCCCCGTTGTATTATCTCAAAACAAACAACGATCAATATTCGAAAAAGAACGTAAATGTCGGTTCCGTCGCGACACCGCTGGTTTCACAGCGAACGGACATGCTAACCAGTGCCTCTTTTTCAATTTCACTTAAGTCAACAAGACTTTCCCAAACCTGATCGACATAGACATTGTCTATGTAGTAGGTTACTTCTGCATAATAAATCCCACCTTCAAGAAAATGGGGAAGGAGAACTTCTTTTCCAGTTTTCACAGCAATCGTATGCTCTTCGGCATCGCGCGGCAATAAGTTCTCTGTATCTGCAAAGGCCTGTGCCTGCTCTTCCGCATCTTCAAAATACGGAATCAACCGAACGGAGGTCAAAGAGTAGTCACCTTCATTCATAACTTTCATCCGAAATATCGGACCTGAACACCCGGCAAGTATTACCAAAACGGCGACCAGTACAAGTGCTCCCCTACCACGCATTGCAATCCGATGCATGATCAGACTCCTTATTGATTTCTTTACTATGGGCATCACTATGAGACCCAACACACCCGTTTAGTGTACCATGATCTCTATTGCGATACCAATGAACAAGTGGTACATTGTCAACAATTGTCCCAAATAGAGGGGGCTGTTTTCAATTTCGCAACAAACCACTGGAACCAATACCGTATATCCGGGGTTTACTCTTGTAGAAACAGAAAGCAATACATGGCAGAAACAGATGATTGGAAACTTATAACCCAGGCCGCTGGAGGCGATATGAATGCGTTCACCCGGATAGTACGACGTTACCAAAAACCAATTGTACAATTTTGTTATCGTATGACCGGGTCGCAATCCGATGCCGAAGACATTGCCCAGGAAAGTTTTGTACGCCTGTACAAAGCACTCAACCGCCTGCGCCCTGACAACCCATTCCCGACGGTACTGTTTTCCATTGCACGAAATACTGCGTTGAACCATATTCGCAGCACCCAGCGACATTATCGACGCATTAAGGCTTACAAAGAAAACTACCCGAAAAGGTCCACGACCCAACCCGACAAAAACGCACAAACCAGCGACATTGCAGTCGCACTGGAAACTGCGCTGGAGACACTGTCGCCAGAACACAAAGAAGTTCTGGTGCTGCGCGAGTACCACGGATTCGAGTATCAGCACATCGCCAAAATTCTTGCCTGTCCCGTCGGCACGGTCCGCAGCCGACTCGCCAGAGCACGGGAGCAAATGCGACAACATTTAATGACCTATGGAAAGGGTGCATTATGAAAACGAATCATAATATTCACGAGCTTATCAGCACATTGATTGATAACGAAAGTACAAGCCCGAAAGAGGATGCCGCACGAATCCAGGACAATCCTGCTCTGGAAAAACAACAGCAGCAGTACCGGGAAATCGGGCGAATTATACGCACACTAGACGCCCCTGACCCGTCAGGAAATTTTGTGGAGGAAGTGTTGGCACGTCTGCCGCAAAAGAAGCACTACAACGTTCTTCGCCTGTCCTTCACACTCGTTACTGCAGCAATACTACTCCTCGCTTTTTCCGTGGGAATATATCAGCTGCTGCCCAATAAAATCCCGGATTCTCCGAATTCCGATGCCTCACTTGCCGCGATTAACATGCCCACACGGATGCATCTCGATGTGCCTGAAAGTGTGCTGCTCTCTTTCCAGGCAGAAATTATCAGAGACAACGGGCTTTGGGAAACATTGGACCGGTTTGAAGCCATACCCGAAGAGTCTCTTCTCATTACACTGGCAAATATGACTGCTTCAGAAGAAGCGGCATACGATTCCGAATCTAAAGAAATGCTGACAACCATGCCTCTCTGGGATACATGGCCGATGACAACGTCTCCCTCTTTTTTTGATGCCTTTTTACTGTTAGAAACTTTGAACAACGCTGAGGTCACCGCTTTTAACGATCTGTTACGCGGCAGCCTGGCAACAACCTGACCCAAAGGAGAACTCTGTTATGAGAACAACGCTGATTGTATTGCTGACCTTGTGCGTGATTGCCGCCGCCACCGGTATCGCCACCGCACAACCACCACCGCCACCGCCCGGGCACGCGGACGGACCGCCGCCCAAATTCGGGGAAAGTCGTGAACTGATGCAGCAGGTCATGATAACCCGCCTCACTCGAGAACTCGAACTCACAGATGAACAAAGTCTTCTACTGATGCGCCGATTTTCCGAAATGCGCAAACAACGACAAGTACTGCAGCAAGAACGAATGGAAGTAACACGCCAAATCCACGAAGTGCTGAAGGAAGAGAAAGATGAAGGTGCATTAGTGGAACTCATGGAACAGCTGGAACACCTCAATAACAGAAGTAACGAACTGGGGATGGAATCACGCCATGCCATTGAGGGACTTGACCTGAATATATGGCAAAAAGCAAAGCTCACGATGTTCATGAGTGAATTTCAAGGCAAGATGCGCAAAATGTTACAACAGGCACAAGGCATGCAGCACGGACCGGGTCATCCGGGAGGACCGATGATGCACGGACCAGGCCGTCCGGGAGGACCGCCCCGCGGCCCCATGATGGGCGATCCTGACAGCCCCCGTGGTCCCAAAGGATCACGACGACCTAACAATGGGAAACAGCACAAACAACGTCCCAAACACATGCCAAAACGCCCACGCAGATCCGGTCCCCCCGAACCGCCTATCCAATAACATACCTATACCCCTGCAGTAATAAAGGCGGATATCGTATTATATAAGTATACGGTGTCCGCCTTCGTCTGACTTCTCCCGGCATCCTCCCCTGATCTGCATAGTTCTATCCCTCATCTTGATAATCGGGGGCATGCTGTGTCAAGATTCTCGATATTACAGTCAACAAAGGAAACGCCATTGGAAATTATCAAAGTCACCCTGTTGGGGCTGGTGGAAGGACTCACAGAATTTCTTCCCGTAAGCAGCACCGGCCACCTGATTCTCCTCGAACGCCTGTTCACGTTATCCGGTACCCCCGGTTTCCGGGAAACGTTCATGATCGTAATACAACTACCTGCTATTCTGGCAGTAGTATTATACTTCTGGAAACAACTCTGGCCATTCCAACCCAAAGAAAATACACGACAAATTTGTATACTGTGGTTCAAAATTGGAATTGCATTTTTACCTGCCGCTATTTTTGGAGTTCTCTTCAATGACTTTATTGAAGCATGGTTTTTCGGTTCCACAAGCGTAGCCATCGCGCTGGTCATAGGCGGCGTGATCATACTTGGGATTGAACGCGCCCAGTTAACACCGCGCTATGAAGAAGCAAGCGATATTGGCTGGAGCGCTGCTCTAGGTATCGGCCTGTTTCAGTGTCTTGCTATGATACCGGGCACCTCCAGATCGGCGGCTACCATCATCGGTGCCATGCTTCTGGGAGCAAACCGCCGGGCTGCGGCTGAGTTCTCTTTCTTTCTGGCAATCCCCACTATGATGGGTGCAACGGTCTATAAAACCGTTAAAACAGGGCTGCACCTGGAAATCCGCGAATGGACTCTCATCGCATTGGGCGGATTTGTCTCTTTCATCACAGCTTACGTGGTAGTAGCTTTGTTTATGAATTATATCCGCCGTCACAGCTTCACTCCCTTCGGATATTATCGTATCGTCCTGGGAATATTCATACTTCTATTCGTCTTTTTGTAGAAAAAAAGGCAACAGCAATAAAATACGACTCACTTATGGCGGTTATTTCACTGCGTGTATTTTTCCACAGCGAACGCATTTCACTTTGTTTTTTTTGTATTCCGGCGGCAGCTTTATACGGATGCCGCAATCACAATTGATAAACTTGAAGTTGTTCATGCGACGAAGAAGATCGCCTGTGTCACGTTCTCGCTGACGGGATGTCGCTTCGGGAATTTTTGAAGCGGCTGCAGCAACAGCGCCCCCTCCCGCCTGAGCCGCCATCGCAGCAACAGGTCCTATCATCGACCCCAGTGCACCTGCCCCACGCGCGGTCTGCTTAGACTGCGACTTTTCCGCTGCCAATGCAGAAGCGGGAATACGTGCCTTACCGGGGCCGTCCGTTTTATTCCACGCCAAAGCATAATCTGCATAAGAAGCACCGCCGCCCATGCTGCGCAGAATACGCACCCGCTCTTCAATGGGCGGATGGGTACTTGTGAAAGCAGATAAAGAACGCGCTCCGGATTCCATGGGATTCATAATATACATAGGCGCAAGAGCTTTGCTGGTAGACTTTTTATCCCCCGGATTGCCGGCAATAACTTCGAGAGCACTTGCCAATCCCTCGGGATAGCGGGTATACACGGCACCGCCGGCATCGGCAAGATATTCCCGCTGTCGGGAACAGGCAAAATAAAGCATCTGCGCCAGTAACGGTGCTACCACCGCCAGTACCAAGGCAATCACAAGTAATACTATTTTTGCCGCGCCGTCATTATTGTTTGAAGAACGCCGGGAACTGTAACGTCGTGAACCTGTCAAACTTGAATAAAACATCATCCGTAAAAACGTTTCAGAAATCATGATAATGGAACCGACCATGATTCCCGCCATGGTCATAAACAGCACATCCCGATTGGAAATATGCGCAATTTCATGGGCAATGACCCCTTGCAATTGGTCACGATTCAGTTTGGTCAGCAATCCCGCCGTCACTGCCACTGCGGCATGGTTTGGATCACGTCCCGCTGCAAAAGCGTTCAGCGTCATATTCTCTATAATATACACCCGTGGCGGCTTGGGAAGCTGCGCGGCAATGGTCATTTCTTCCACAACATTAAACAGGCGGGGATGATCTTTTTTTTCAATTTCCCGTGCGCCTGCCGCCGCCATTAACAGACGGTCCCCAGAAAAGTACGCTGCCATGGCCTGCGCACCCCATATTAGAAAGGCAATCCCCATGCCGATCAAACCACCCCAGGGAAGATAGAGAAGGGTATTCCCCATGCTGATCGGTTCCGTTACCGGAAACAACGCAAAGCCGATGCAAAAACCCACTGCCAGGAGCAGCAGTAACATGAAAAACATCAGCATCACGGAACGTCGCTTATTGGCGCGTATCAGTTCAAACATTGAGGATACTCCCTCCCGTCACAAGGCACGACTACATATAATTTCCCACACAACTCAGGAAAAGGACACTTTCGGAACTTCCCGTTCAGCGGCGTCTTCAATTTCAAAGAAATCTGACTTGCCGAAGTTGAACATACCTGCAATGATATTGCTGGGAAACATCTCAATTTTATTATTGAACACCATAACAGAATCGTTATACGCCTGTCGTGAAAAACCGATCTTATTTTCCGTAGAAGTTAATTCCTCCTGTATCTGCAGAAAATTTTGGTTCGCCTTCAGGTCCGGATAGTTCTCCACCACCACAAAGAAATTACT
>JAGLCZ010000301.1 GCA_023145975.1 Candidatus Hydrogenedentota bacterium
CTTGATGCGGCACAATTACCTTTGTACTATACCGCCTATACTCCCTGCTTTCGTAGCGAAGCAGGTTCCCATGGGAAAGATACTCGCGGTATGGTCCGGGTGCACCAGTTCAATAAAGTAGAAATGGTAAAATTTACTACCCCGGAAAATTCAGAAAAAGAACTCGAAGCACTTACAGCCAATGCGGAAACCATACTGCAGCGTCTTGGACTTGCCTATCGAGTGGTATCCCTTTGCTCCGGTGACCTCGGATTTTCTGCCGCCAAAACCTACGATCTGGAGGTATGGCTGCCTGCACAAAATACGTATCGGGAAATCAGTTCCTGTTCCAGCTTCGCAGACTTTCAGGCACGCCGTGCTAATATACGATTTAAACGCGGGAAAAAACCGGAGTTTGTTCATACCTTAAACGGATCCGGAATCGCCATAGGAAGAACGGTGGTTGCTATTCTCGAAAACTATCAGCAGGCTGATGGCAGCGTTCGTATCCCTGAAGCATTGCAGCCCTACATGAATGGTATGCAGATCATCAGAAAATAAAGAAGTTCGTACTATCGATAGGATGAGATCATGACAGAACAAGACAGCAATAATTTATTATATGAAAAAGCAGGGCAGATACTTGCCAATACTACCAACGCCATCGCCGTAACAGGCGCAGGTATTTCTGTAGAAAGCGGCATTCCTGATTTTCGTAGTGCCGATGGTATTTGGACGCGGTATCCCCCTGAGCAGTTTGCCACAATAACAGCTTTCAATGAGGACCCGGATAAGGTGTGGGAAATGTGGTATGAACTGGCTGATTCGCTGCAGGGGGTCAAAGCAAATCCTGGACACCATGCCCTCGCAAAACTGGAAGAACTAGGTCATATAAAGGCGGTCATTACCCAGAATATAGATGCATTGCATCAACAGGCCGGCAGCAATACTGTAATCGAATATCATGGAAACGCCAGTCAGATTGCCTGTACTTCCTGCTTTCGTCATCGCGATCTGGACTTAAGTCACCGTGCACAGGGTGCGCCCCGTTGCGAATGTGGCAGTGCCATGAAACCCGATGTCGTACTTTTCGGCGAAGCCATTCCTGAATATGCTCTGAAAACCTCGGATATGCTTGCCCATAATTGTGATGCATTAATTGTCGTTGGAACCTCGGCACAAGTGTTTCCCGCTGCCAGCTTACCGTACCTTGCAAAGGAAAATGGCGCGACCATTATTGAATG
>JAGLCZ010000302.1 GCA_023145975.1 Candidatus Hydrogenedentota bacterium
GAACAAAAAAGTAGTTTAGAAGCACGCTTAAAATCATTAATTGAACTGCGTGACAGCTATGAAGGATTTGCTGTAGGCGTACGCGCTATTATGATGGCAAAACAAAAAGAAATGCCTGGATTCGATGGTGTTATAGGTCCTGTCGGGGATTTAATTTCCACGGAAAAAGAATTCGAATATGCCATCGAAGCTGGCTTGGGTGGTAACATTAATAATGTTATCGTTGAACAAGCTGATGATGCCAAGGTTGCCATTGATTTTTTAAAGCAGCATCGTGCCGGACGTGTCACATTTCTACCATTGGATACTATCCGTTCCGGTCACCACGACGATGGGTTACTGTCCAAACAAACAGGTGTTATTGGGCAAGCTATTGACTATGTTCAATGCGACACCTATTTAATGCCGGCAGTGCAATACCTACTCTACAATACTGTCATTGTAGAGACTATTGATGATGCCATCCGTATTGCTCGCGAAGAAAAACATTTTCCACGAATGGTAACGTTGGAAGGTGAAGTAATTACTCCTGCGGGCACTGTTACTGGGGGGCGAACACGACAGAAAAGTCAGGGGCTTCTCGGACGCAGCAGTGAAATTGAAGAGTTAGAAAGCAAGGTTGCGCAAACGCTGAGACGAATCAATCAAGTAAGCAGCAGAATACAATCCTTAACAGAGCAAGCACAAAAAGTTACAGATCGCCTGCAAAAGCTTGAAGAAGAAGCAAAAACTGCGCAACAATCCATTGCTAAAATTGCTATAATTACTGCACGACACAGCGCAGAGGCCGATAGCCTTCATTCCGCTCTTGCAGCCATACTAGAACGTTGTGACAATTTAAATACTCAAGGCGATGAACTAAAGAATAAACTTGAAGCAACTCAATCGCGAATTGGAAGCATGACAAACGATGATGAAAGTCTAAAGAATAAATTGCTTGAGGTATCAGAAACCGCTGCTAAGGAACGGGATAGGGTAGCCCTACTGAATGGACAGGTATCTGATTTACGCGTAAAACAAGCTGAATCGATGCATGCACTGGATGAGTTGCGTCGTGGACTCAAACGTGCTGGACGCGCCCACAACGATATGTTGGAACAAGCGGAAAAGCAACAACAACTTGCTATAGAAATGGAAGCACGTGCCGTTGCCTTTGAAAAACAGGTAAAAGACACCGTCCGTCAATCCCATGAACTTTCGCAAACCCATACGAAAACTCATGAAACCGTACTTGAAGCCCAACATGAGCAGCAATATAATATTGAGTCTATCGATCAACTAACCAAACTCTTTAAGCAAAGTCGTGAGAAGTGCGCTGCTGCCCAGCGTGATGTGCATAAGTTTGAATTGGAATATTCCCAAAAGGAAGATCGAATTCAATTTTATCAAGAACGTATTGCTGACGAATATGGACTAACCCTATCCTCTCTTTCGGAAAAGGAAGTGGGTGCAGACGAACATGATGAAAATGAGCGCGAAGCCCTAATCCATAAATACCGTGAATCACTCCAAAAACTGGGTAATGTAAACCTGGGAGCAATTGAAGAATATGATGCTCTCGAAAAACGTTCCTCTTTTTTAAAAGCACAAAACGATGACTTAGTAAAAGCACGGGACACACTACTGGATGTGGTAAAGCGTATAGATACGACCACACAAGATATGTTTATGCAAACCTTTAAACAAATATCTGAAAATTTCAAAGACTACTTTCGCCGCTTATTTAATGGAGGTCAGGCACGACTGTTCCTGCTGGATGAGCAAAACCCACTCGAATGTGGTATTGAAATTGAAGCACGCCCACCAGGGAAAAAACCTCAGTCTATTTCCTTGTTATCGGGTGGCGAACAAGCCATGACTGCAATTGCACTGTTATTTAGTATTTTCGCGACCAAACCAAGTCCATTTTGCGTACTCGACGAAGTGGATGCCCCCTTGGATGATGCCAATATTGGACGTTTTTTAATGATGGTAAATGAATTTACAAAAAACAGTCAGTTTATTATGATTACTCATAACAAGCAAACCATGGCGCATGCAGCCGCTATTTACGGTGTAACCCAACAGGAAGCAGGCATTTCACAATTGGTCAGTGTGCGCCTGGAAGAAGCGGAAAAAGTTATCGCCACATCGAACTAATAGTTTTACGATGGTAACAAATTATAAAATTGCCATTCACGAACAAGACTTCATTGGAATTCTGTCATGCGTGTACTGCATTTATTCAGCAATTGCAAATGGACTGGTCCCGCAGAACCGGCACTAAACATGTGCATCGCTCTACGCTCTCAGGGAATTACAGTAGATTTTGCATGTGCGCCCCGCGCAGGTTCCGGATTCAACGAAATCGTTTCCGTCGCACGGGCTCAACATATTGAACCACTGGATTTCATGCGTCTATATAAACATAGAAACCCTATCTGGAATTTTCTGGATGCACGAGCACTTCGTCATTATCTGGGAACAACGCAATATGATTTAATTCACTGCCATTTAGATAACGACCACGAGATTACTCTACGCGCAACAGCAAATTTAGATATCCCCGTGATACGTAGTAATCACTTTGGAACAGGACTTCCCAACAACCGACGCCATCGGATATTAGCAACCCGTTCCTCTGCAATTTTTGAGCCATCACTAGAAGCAGAAAAATCAGACGCTGTGAATTTTAATATTGAACCTGAACGCTTGTTTCTTATTCCTGGCGCTGTAAATACGAAACGCTTTACCCCAAAACGTCCACTGCCAAATATGCGCAGCCAAATAGACATCCCAGAAGATGCCTTCCTATTCGGCATTGTGGCACGCATGCAAACCCATCGTCACTACGAAGACCTTTTTGAAGCATTTCGGAAATTATCCGATATTGCCGACAATGCACATCTTGTAGTAGTTGGTCGCGGAACACGCCAGCAACAGGTGGCTTTTACCCCAGTAAAACGTCTTAACCTGGAAGATCGAGTACATTTTTCCGGCTATCTGGAAAAGGATGCTTATACAGGCCTGTTACATAACTTTGATGTAGGTCTATTCCTGACACCCGGAACAGATGGTACCTGTCGCGCTTCCCGAGAAATCATGGCGATGGGAAAGCCTCTAATCGTGGCAGATCGCGGCATGTTACGCGAAATTATCAATGATAAAGCAGGAATCATTACCGATGGCAGCGTGGAAGAACTTTACAAAGCAATGCTGCAATTATATCAAAAACCGAAATTACTACAACAGCTTGCGAAAAATGCATACGAAACGGCACACTCACGATATACACTTGAATATCAAGCAAAATGTATTATCGCCGCGTATGAAAAAATATTATTACGTACCTGAATCTGAAAATACTACCTTGGTGGCGGCGGTGAAATAGCAATACGAAACCCTTGGTAGCGACTACAGTACTCTGGCCAATTGTAGTAGCGATCGGCAGCACGACAATAGGTAGCGGAATAACGCCAACTGCCACCACGTCCCACGCGATACGTGCCTGTTAGCGGTCCTATAGGATTAGCTATGCCACTTTTCGCGTAATAATCCTCTCCATACCAGTCATGACACCATTCCCATATATTACCTGCCATGTCAAAACATCCTGCAGGACTAGTACCACGTATTGTTATTCGTTCCGGATCACTTAATTTAACCGGATTTAAACCATTATACCAACCCACTGGAGAAGTAAAAGGCATAGTAGTAAAACCCATAGGATTTGCATAATCTTCAGCATAGTAATTGGCATGAGATACATCCAGTTCATCACTGGAAATACCATAGCGCCATTGCTTCTTACCATCCCAGGCAGCAGCACGATCCCATTCTGCCTCACTAGGTAAACGATAGCCGTCAGGAAGTGGATTGATCCGCGTCCAGGTTATGGTATCGTAACAAGGTTGTAATTGATGAATTTCACTCAACCAATTACAATAAACCACAGCCCCATACCAGGTAACATGCTGCATGGGGTGTTGTTCCATGGAAAACTGCTGGTTTCCATACCCCTTTCGAACTAATACCTCAAATTTCTCGATGCCCGCATTTATCTGTGAACCCAAACCTGTGTTCACTGTATCTGCCAACGGTTTACCATAAGCATATATCTCATCGCCATCGTAAGCAGTTCCCTCGCTGTTTTGCAAAATCCCCTTTTTAAGTGCCCAATTCAGTACTTCCACAAACTGCTGATTCGTAACGGGAAAACGACCTATGGCATATTCGTCAAGATATACCCTATGCAAAGGTCGCTCGTCGTCATCCTCTCCCCCCTCGTAAGACCTTCCCATTTCGAACCAGCCTGCATTTACACACACTAAATCAGAAGGGGATACCCCGAGTGAAGAATCAGAACATCCCATAAGAGGAACTGACAAATATACGACTATACAAAGTCCACGTAATAATACATTACCACTCATTGAATACCATGCCTTGTACGTTATGAGGGAAATCGCTTTTCGAATTTCTCAATGCTACAGCATCTCTGCCACAAAGATACAATCAATATACAAAATGACAATATTGTCAAATTAACAAACCTATATACATTATACCCTGTCTTTACATAATGTACAAAAAAATGCAAGAATAAGGTGCATAAAATACTTCAAATATAGCCACTCAGGGCACTCAAATATTTTAGGGAAGCAATGCCTGGAAATCCAATTTGTTATCTGGAATCCCTGCATCATTTGTGCCAATAGCTGTAGAAACCAAAAGCTCCATAGTAAAACCATCAACAACAATGTTTAACAAGTTATTACCCACCTCTGCAGAAGGGGAAGATGCTGCCAATGCCTGCAGCTCAGCAACTGTAACTGAAGGTAAATATCCATCAATCTGTGTCTGTACCGCACTTTCCAATAAAGGAATCGACGCATAAATAATTCCACGAGTTGAAGTAGCAAAATCTCCGGCCAAATCATAACGTTCTTCAAGCCCCCCCAAGCCATCCCCGCGCAAACGGGCACTACGCAACTCATAGCGACCATCCCCCAGCACCACCGTAGTAGCATATCCTGGTAAATCAGCCTTCACCATTTCTATACCATCACGCAAACTCAGGGCATCATACATTAGAGAGCGAATAAGAGCTAAACTATTCGCAGATCCTGCAGCAGCACCCGGATCAATAATTTCCATTGCTGAAACAGCACCAAGATTAACACCAAAATGTCCCACAGCCAATCCAGCATGGCTAAACATTATATGGGGTGTACCTCTTTCCGGGATATATAGAATAGCGCACTGATACTGATGTAATTCTCTCGCTGCCGGACCGTTGATAGAAACAGCCTGTGCAGC
>JAGLCZ010000303.1 GCA_023145975.1 Candidatus Hydrogenedentota bacterium
CAGGGAAACCAGAGTCCTCGCTATCACGTTAAGGCACAGACTTTTGAAGAAGCGGAACGGCTTGGTTATATTCTTGGTGAACGCGTGGTTGCCGCAATAGATAAACTTGATGATAGTGACTTTAATGATAAGCTAGATATCTTTGCGACATCTGCATTTATAGATTCTGTACGTAAATTACCAATGTCATTGGAAGAGGCAGATAAAAACCTCATATTCTGGCAGAATGAATTTGAGCGTCTTAAGATTGAAAATGCAGGACACGGTCCAATTCGTTCTGCTGAATGTTCGGTCTTTGGTGCGGAAGAAGCCCTTTTTATTGCAAAATGTGCGGCAGATGGGGTTCTGGATAAGGCGTTGGAAAGTTATAAAAAATTAGAAGTCCAAGTGATTCGTATAGGTGAATGTTATATGGTTGGGCTTGCCGGTGAATTATTTGTGGAATATTCACTTGCGATTAAAGAGCAGGTAGACGGGCAGGTTTTTGTTCTTTGTTGTACAAATGGTGAGGCACAGGGTTATATTGTTACTGATGGGGCGACAGGTTATGAGGCAGACAATGCGTTCTTTGCACCTGCAACCGGAGCGGCAATGGTTGAGAAGGCGGTAGAGCTGATTGCGGGGATGGGGAGGAAATAAATAGGCAAAAATAAAAACCAATAAGCACAAAAATGAATATATTTTTATTGAGTAAAAATAGGAGATATGAAAAAGATAGACACAAGAGGTAGAATTTAGTTCGGTGTTATTCGGTGTTTTTTCCTTGCGGAAGGCATAAAAATAATTATATATTTGTATCGACGACTTGTGTTCTTATGATTATGAACGGTTACAACAAAAGAGATAATATAAATTAAGGAAAGGAAACAGGATATGAATAAAAGGATTGGCTTTATAACTATAGCTTTCATCATTGTTGCACTGACGGGTGCCTCTACTGCTGTCGCAGAATTTATTGGCGATACGGATAACAATTCCAACTTCACACATATCGCTGGAAGCGGCACTGCCTTCAGTTATTCAGATAATGGTTTTGGGCAAGTGCATGCCTACAACTACGGTGGTTCCTCGCGGTGCTTCAGTACAGGCTCAGGTACCTGGACGGTCACAAATCTGGCAGAGGGCGCTTACTTCCTCTCAGTCTTTATTCGCCAGGATAGCGCCAATGGATCCACGAATGTAACTTACACTGCGGGCGGAGCGACAGTCTCGAATTTCAGCCAGAAACGAGCCAACTTTACGGACTACTATCAAGACATGGATGCGACCGGTGATCCAGATTCGACGTGGAGAGACGTGCTGTCCGGCGCCGTGGTAGGAACGGACGGCAAACTTGTGATCACGTGTACTATCGTGACTCCGTGGGGATATTGTGATGCAATTCGTCTGATTCAATACCGGTACGGAAGTGGAACCGGTGGTACGTACTACATCATTGACAATACCTATAACTGCAATAACCGAAACTACGGGAATGGGTTTAGCATGACTGATATTGCCTGGGCTACCGTCACTGGGGGGTTCGCGAACGATGAACTCTACTCCCATGATGCTGGCGATACGGCTACCTATACGTTTACAGGGCTTCACAGTGGTTTATATAGCTTGTCGGCGACGTATAGGGCAAGCGGAAATCGCACGACCAACGCTTCCTATGTTCTTTCCGACGGGCTTGGTAGCTACTCAATCGACCAAACGGTTGCGCCGGACGATAGTACCCTTGAATCGGTCACGTGGGAAAATATAGCAGATAAACTCAACATTACGGATGGCAACCTGACTGTGACCGTCAGTAACGCGGCTAGTTCAGGTGCTCTGATCGTGGATGCATTGCTTCTAGAGTACACCCCTTCCCTGGGCACAATGATCATAATACGTTAGTCGCATTATGTAACTTTGAGACCATGATTGTGGTATGGTTGCATGCGTGTGGTGTTTGTGATGGGGGCTGGATGATGTTAGAGAATTGAATCCACAATAGATAGCCTATCATATGGAGCATGTGCTCGCTTAAACTAATTATTAAAGGAATAAGTAATGAAGAGAGACGCCATTGTTATACGGATTGCTTTGGTAGTAACTTTTATACTGTCAAATTCATGGGCGGATGAAATATCAGATGCAGCAAAGTCAATCCCTTCTAACACGGCATTCAATGTTTTGGCTGACCGTCTTGACAGCACAGAGAATAGCGTTGTTGATATGGGGGTCAACGTCAGATCATTTGGCGCAACTGGAAATGGTATCGTAAATGACTCTGTGTCTATACAGAATGCAATAGATTCTCTTGACGGCGCAAGGGGTATTGTTTTTTTTCCCGTCGGGACGTACTATTGTGCAAATTCAATTGATGCCAAAAGAGCTTCTCTTCGCGGAATAGGAACCCCGGGCGTTTCTGGTGGTGGAGGCTCAACAATCAGTTTTACAGAGCAGGGAAGTATTGCGGGAATTTATAGCTCCATACAGGATAATGCAGGATATCAGATTCATGACTTGAAAATAATGGGGAATAACAAATTGCCTCCGGCACAACCGGCAGACACGGGGCAGGTTTTGGTAGATATGACCGGTCAGAATTTTCCGCGTATGTCAGCAGTTAGGATTCAGAATGGAGGCACGGGCCTTTTACTGGCTAATGGCTCGAAAGTCGAATGCCATTACGGGTTGTTTCAGGGGGTAGATATTGGATATTGCCATACAGGGATCGATATTGCCCATGGTGCTCGCACTTGGGGGGCACATTCGCAGACATTTGTGGGTGGTCGTATTTATTCCTGCACTAGGAGTGTTTTTATTAAGCATACAAGCAATCAAATTGCATTTTTCGGTGTTCAGTTTGAGGGGAAAGGGATTGTTAGTAGTGGTGATAATGTAACTATTGTAGGTTGTCGCATGGAAGGAAGCGGTACCAATTTACTGATCCGTGAGGGAGCAGGATTACATTTTCTATTCGGCAATCACTGGTCCAGTGGAAAGGATATTGTTGATGAGAATAAGTTCTCCGTTGTTTACGGGACTGATTATGCACCGGACTTTGCTGTTGCTACTGATTTTATTTCTCAGAATTTGTTGAGTAATGGTTCGTTTGAATATGATTTAAATAATGATGGTCTGGCTGACGGATGGACGGTTGGGTACTCCTCTTTTGGGGACGGGTACAGCGTTGCACTTGACACAGAAGAAGCGCAGGAGGGACGATATGCACAGAAGATTGTAAATAAAGGGGCTCTCAACCTTTGTCTAGTTCGTTATGTTACGGTTGAACCGGATGTGCCGTGTGTGGTTCGCTTTCGTGCCAAGGTAACTTCAGGAATAACCAGGGTGATGATAGGTAATGGTTCATCTGCGGCAGATCATACCTTTCGTTATATTGGAGTTCCAGCTGAGCCTGATTGGGTAGAACATCGTCTGCCGTTTACGCCCTCTAGCGATAAAATCAATATTTGTATTCAATTAACTGGGACTGATCCCCGAGATATCTATGTCGATGGAGCAGTGCTCACAACTGGTATACTTGCTGCCGGAGCTTCTCTGCCACAGAATGTTACAGAAGATGGCGGAGTTATGTTTGGACAATTGACACTTAATAATGATTTGCAGCATGGTGAAGGAAAAATTGGGCTTTTTGGTAATAACCCTGTTTCACAGGGGGCTAAAATTTCCAATAGCACCGGTACTCCAGAAAGCAATAAACATGCTATAAACGCTTTGCTGCAATACTTGAGACAACGAGGCGATATAGAGTCAGAATAGTAGATTATTCCAAAATTAATATTCAGAGAGAGTGACAGCATAGGGTTATATATGAAGAGATTTATTGGCATAACAGTAATGTTAGAATTAATGGTTTCGTGTACTTTATTAGCAAATATATCAGAATCAGGAAGTGAGATTGGATTGCAAGCTATGCATAAAGAAAAGTTTCATGGTGGCTCAGTTAAGGT
>JAGLCZ010000304.1 GCA_023145975.1 Candidatus Hydrogenedentota bacterium
GCTTCCGTTACCACGCCGCCCAGACGCTCTATCAGACGTACTACTGCCGCCACCGTGCCGCCTGTCGCCAACAGATCATCCACTATCAGCACACGCGCACCCGATGAAACAGCATCTACATGCATTTCTATGGTATCAGTACCATACTCCAGCTCAAAACTTTCCTGAATGGTTTCCCCGGGAAGTTTGCCCGGTTTGCGTGCCAATACCAGCGGAACACCCATAACGTATGCCAGCGCACTGCCGAAAATAAACCCGCGGGACTCTACTCCCACAATAGCATCCGGTTTATCTGCACCGTATCGCTCTGCAAGCATATCCACCGTCTGTCGAAGTGCCTCCGGATTAAGAAGCAATGTAGTAATATCCTTAAACTGGATGCCCGGTTTCGGGAAATCCGGTACATTTCTAATTACTTCAGCAATATCCATTTTGATGATCCTTTCCTTAAATTTTGCGGCGGCTCCTGAACATATCCCGCATTACAGCGCGAATATCATCTCCAAAAATGACGCAAAAAAACTAATTGTTACTCGCTGACCCTTACATAAGTGTCTGCAATAATACCTTCGTTAATACTGAACTCTTTTTCATACGCTATAGTGCCCACTTCGCCAACATTTCGATTACCCCAGGAAATAACCAGTTCATCAAAAGGATTTACTGACAGTACTGCATGGCTGGTCATGGGGATATCTTCCGCAATATAAACGGGTTCCAGTGTATACGTATACAGCCCTGCCGCATCGTCGTAGGATTGCGTCAATACCGGCGCATATTCGGAAATAGTAACATTCAATTCGGTATCGGCCCAGTACGTAAAAATATCCGAGGTATCCGGATGGCCATAGGGCGCAGCACGATAACTTCCAGATGCATAATAAGAAAGCTTCCACGAGGTGGTTTCTTCATCATCATCGGGAAGCAGCCGTTGTTCCTCATAGCGAAAATTTCCCATGCCGCCGCTTCCCGCTTTCCCGAAGGTCAGAGATGCTCGAAAATCGCCTGATGATGATGCCGCATCCACAACAACATACTGCCATTTCCCTGCTATCTTTTTAGAAGAATTTTTTGGACATCCTGTAAGCATACAAGCGGTCAAACCTAAAACGAATACCAGAACTGAAGTTTGTATCAGCTTCATATCTACTCCTTT
>JAGLCZ010000305.1 GCA_023145975.1 Candidatus Hydrogenedentota bacterium
GTCTCTATTGCAAAAGGGTATTGGAGCGCTCTTCCTACAGGTTATGAAGGTGACAAGTCCTTAGATGACGTGACGCCCGATAGCGATCTTTTAGTCAAGGTTCAATCAGGCGACGACCTTGATGGAGGTTTAGGAGATCATCCTTTAACTATTGTAGGTGGTTCAGACAGCTACGTTGCTCTTGTATCAGGTGGAGGCTCGCATAACCTGGTTCAAGGCGGCGATACCGGTGTTTATGGCATCGAGAATGCAGGTTTTATCCTGGACTTTAAAGTGATGATGGACTGGTTAACCGACGTTCCCGGCACCTATACCACGAATGTTAAAATGACTGTACATAACGGCACTATTTAATAATTGAATGTTGCCAGCTTGATCATTTGTGTAAAGAGGGGAATTCATCGTGACTTCCCCTCTTTTTTTTGGTATTTATATATTATTACTCACAGTATTATAATATTTGATTGGAGAGGCAAAATGCAAAAAAACGGTTTGGGAGTGTTTGTTGCTCTATTTTTTCTATTATCATCTTCTTATGGTTACGCTGCTGTTGGTGGTGTCAAATTGAATCCAACAACGGATATCAACTTGAAGTATCAAGGAAGCATACACAATAATTTATCCAACAGCATGGATACCACTGTAAAAAAGAATTCCTTGAAATGAAAATGGGTAATTTTATTTTTACGTAAATCCTTACACTCGATGATCAAGCCCATCAAGTACGATTCTTTGTCCCATCGTTCTCCCCGTATTACATCCCCAGTTCCCATAAAAATGCTATTCATCAGTACGATTCCCCAGCGTGTATAGGAATCGCACAGCCCTTGATTTATATTTCAGAAAACAATGCAGCGGAATCTCAATCATCATATCACACTGTTATTACTTAGACTTATCAGCGATACGCACCATTCCCAACCCCATGAATACATTTTGTTTCAGTAGCCTTAATCGTCTGTGTTGGAATTTGAACATAAGTCAATACATGTAAATATTCGGCTTCTTACGTCAATGCTCATTTTTGCAACAAAGTTCTAAATTTTT
>JAGLCZ010000306.1 GCA_023145975.1 Candidatus Hydrogenedentota bacterium
CCATCTACCCGTACCCGTACATAGCCCTGCTGCTTCACCTGAGTAAAGAGTTTCTGGTAGGTCCCTTTTCTGTTGCGCACCAAAGGTGCCATCAACTGTACACGCGTCCCCTCCGACAATGCCAATATACCATCGACAATACTTTGCGGAGTCTGCGATTCAATGGGCTTGCCGCATTTGTGACAGCAAGGCGTACCAACGCGCGCAAAAAGCAGACGAAGGTAATCATAGATTTCAGTAACTGTACCCACCGTAGAACGTGGATTTCGGTGCGTTGTTTTCTGCTCGATAGAAATTGCAGGACTCAACCCTTCAATATAGTCCACGTCCGGCTTATCCATCTGTTCCAGGAATTGCCGTGCATAAGCCGATAAACTTTCCACATAGCGCCGTTGTCCTTCGGCATAGATAGTATCAAAGGCAAGACTGGACTTACCCGAACCGCTTAATCCGGTTATGACAATCAATTTCTCTCGCGGCAATTCCAACGAGAGGTTTTTCAGATTGTGTTCCCGAGCACCGCGAATTACAATATACTCAGTCATTTTACGAGAATTTGAAGGCATATAAGAGAAAAGCATCCTGTGTTTTATAGATCAATATACGCACATAAAAAATGCCGCGAAGGAACACGCAACAAGAAAAAACCACGATAACCTATCCGACATTATATTATACCAACAAGATGCCGTATCCTTTTGGCACAGTATGCTGCGACAATATTTTTTGTGTCGGCAGCCAAAACGCGATCCATTCGTACTGCCCAATCTGATAGATACTCCTCCCGCCATCTACTCACCGTCTTAGCACCATTCTTATCCCCTTCACGCAATGCCTCGTCCGGTATATCGCTCCAATAGGCAGGACGCATATCCGGATAGGTTTGGATAAAGGCACCACCCCAGTGAGGAGTCGTCGGGCGGGCGGGTTCCCCATGCAGCAAATACAATACGCTTGGGGTATCGCCCATTTTAATATCAGCCTTTTTGTCCATGAACAACGCCCCAAGATGACCATGGTCTTTAATATTCTTTTCCGTAAAAGTACGATTACCCAAGTCACCGGATTGATCGCCTCCCATATACATTCCACGAAGTGTCGTATTATTCTCGATCCACCAGAGATCGGGGTGCTTATCAAATAAATATTG
>JAGLCZ010000307.1 GCA_023145975.1 Candidatus Hydrogenedentota bacterium
CATGGGTCATGGTAGAACCACCATTATCAGCTAAGGGACCAATATTCGGGTCACCCCCTGTAATATTATTAGTGGTTACGCCGGTTATTGTCGCACCCGTTATATCCTCGATCAAGTTGTAATCCAAAGAATTCACAGTACCTGAAATATCAACATCCATGGGAGCATTGTTGTTGGCAATGATACACGCCTGTAGATCGGGTGCTGCAGCACCGCCTGCAATTATTCCACCGCCATCGTTTCCCGCCACGTTCGAAGCAACCGTAAGGTGGCGTAAAGTGGCAGTGCTTGCCGCTGCAATATCCACACTGATTCCACCGCCTTGATTCGCATTATTTCCGCTAACGGTGCTGTTAGTTGTGTAGCTGTCTATGCCGGGAGCGGAAAAATTAAATGAAATCCCCCCACCGTTTCCTGTTGCTGTATTTGCGCTGACAGTGCAATTAGTAGTCCATGCAGCACAATCGAAGAAGTACATGCCACCACCATCCGCCGCCAGATTACCGGATACGGTATTCTGGGAAAAATTCGTGCTTCCGCCGATCATATAAACACCGCCACCACCACCCGCGGCCGTATTACCAAAAATATCACATTGCCAAAAGTCTGAAACTGCCTGATCGCTGTATACAGCCCCGCCCGCACCTGCAACGGCAATATTATCTACAAAAACACAATTGCTAACACTAAGAATAGTAGCTGCCCCAGAACAAAGGACGGCGCCGCCATCGCCAACCACATTACCATGACGAATGGTAAGCCCTCGTAATGTTACCCGTCCGCTGGTTACCGAGAATATGCGATCCGTTGCAGTACCCGCTGTTACATCCGCCTGAATAATATGATCCGCGGGGTCCCCCCAGTTTTGGGCAGATATGGTTAGATCCTGAGTGATAACCAACCCTGATTCCGTATAGGTCCCCGGTTCAATTGCAATTTGATCCATTATTGTCGCCGCAGCAATAGCCGCAGCAATGGTAGGCTGGTCTGTAGGAACCAGTATAACTGCACCAAAAGCGGATAAGGATAACAACATCGATCCACAGATCATCACGGTAAGAAAATACGCTTTCATGACACACTCCTTCTTTGGTTTCTCATTCCGGCATATTCCCCGCGCCGGCTAAAATCCTATCTCACATATAAAGAGTATACCATATTTTTCAAAATCCGGATTTCAGGACTGCGTATACGAAAGTACACAACCCAAGCGATCATTTCACCAGATTCAAAATGCTTCCCCGCGCAAATGTGCTTCAGCGAGTTCGGCAATGCGGTCTTTATCGATTTTCGGGAATAGCGCGGTCGGGGTCTGCAAAGAGCTTCCCGCAGGTAAAAGCGTCTTCGCTTCAACCCATGCATCCTCGCCCCCTTCCGGTCCATTCTCCGGCAAAGTCAGATTCAATATGGCAGCCAGATTCGCTGCCCCTTCGGGCATAAAAGGAACCATGGCATAACATAATGCCTTCACCACCTGACAGCATACATACAGGCTGGTGCCGGTACGCTCCATATCGGTTTTACGCGTCACCCAGGGTTTCATGGCATCAAAATACACATTCGCTTTACGCCCTAAGTCGATAAAACGTTCGAGAGCCTGTCGAAACCTAAATTCCTCCAGGGATTCAGCAATAGCTTCCAACTGCTGCGATATGGCATCAAGCATCTCCTGATCCGCATCTTCCAATGAACCCGCCGGCGGTACACATCCCTCAAAGTTCTTCACTGTCATGGTCAAACAACGGTGTACAAAATTTCCCACAACATTACACAATTCGCCATTGTAACGATTCATGAACTCGTCCCAATCAAAATCGGAGTCTTTGCTTTCCGGGGCAATAGCACAGAGATAATAGCGGATAGCGTCCACAGGAAGATTTTCCAATGCCCAACGCACACTAATCATATTCCCCCGTGATTTGGAACCCTTTTCCGACTGACCGGTCTGCCGATTAAATATATTCAGGTATTCGTTACCCACCACCTGATCCGCAAGAATATAGTCCGGCTGCCCCATGCTCATAGCAGGGAAAATAACGGCATGAAAAGGAACGTTATCCTTGCCGATAAAATGGACCATACGTGTGCCGGCATCTTTCCACCACACTTCCCAGCCGTGCTCATCGTTCATCGTATCCAATGCCCACTGGCGCGTGTTGGTTACATACCCTATGGGCGCATCAAACCACACGTAGATACGCTTGCCGACAGCATCCTCATCCTCAAGCGGAATAGGAACACCCCAGTCGGTATCACGGGTAATGCAGCGGCTGCGCAAATCATTTGCCCACCCATAAGCAATCCCCTTCACATTAGCGCGCCACTCGGGATGCCCGTCTAACCAAGCATTCAACGGTTCGCCAAACTTGGGCAGATCAAGAAACCAATGCCGCGACTTACGCAATATAGGCGACGACGTATCACCGGGGATATTGGCTCGAGGTTCTACTAATTCATGGGCAGCATACTGAGAACCACAGCTTTCACATTCGTCACCATCAGCTTCGACATAGCCGCACTTGGGACATACCCCCTTCACATAGCGGTCAGGAAGGAACCGTTCGAGTTGTGGTGAATACCATAGTTCCATCTCCTTCGTGTGAATATACCCACCTTCATCGAGTACTTTGAAAAACTGCTGTGTTGTATCCACATGCAGCGGCCATGAAGTACGCCCATAAATGTCGTAGGAAATCCCCAGTTTTCGGAACGCATCGGCATTCGCTGTATGGTAGCGATCAATGACCTCCTTCGGACTAATCTTTTCTTTCAGAGCCGTCAGGGTAATGGGAACACCATGTTCATCAGATCCGCCCACATACAGAGTTTTCACGCCACGAAAACGTAAATAACGCACATAAATATCCGCAGGCAAATAGGCACCTGCAATATGACCCAAATGGATATATCCGTTGGCATAAGGCAGTGCACTCGTTACCAGCGTACGTTCAAATGTTGTGCTCGTTTTTTCCATCATATATCCTTCTGTTACAGGAAACATGCACCTGCTCAGTTGTATTTATTTTGCCGTCCACCCTCATCATATTATACCTGCAACAGGGGTAGTTTACTCAACGCAAGTCGAGATCATGCTTTTTTATTTTATCTCGTGCTGCTGCACTAAGTATCCCTATCCGATTGTGCTACAATAATCCATTGGACTTTTCTATTACCCTATGGAACCTTGTCAAAAGGAGACACTCATGAACAAACGTGTTTTTACTGCTGCATTGCTTCTTAGCCTGATGTTGTCACTGAGTACCCGTGCTGGATTAACGGTTACGAAAGGACTGGCTGCCTATCAGGTGCTGCAATGTGATGAGAACGACACAGCGCAAGCCTCGTGTTCCGGTACATGGACTCAGGACGGGGATATGCCGGTGCAGGGTCGTCTTATGCAAGACAACGCTGTTGTGCTGGAGTGGCAGGATATTGGAACGACAGTCTCAGGAACTTGGCAGGGCGTACTGGAAGGCATTCCAGTAGGAGGTCCCTATACCATTGAGTTACGTGCTGGAGATGATACCTGCCTGATAAATCCTGTGCTTGCAGGTGATTTATGGATACTGGCAGGGCAATCCAACATGCAGGGCGTGGGCAATACAATAGACATGGTACCCCCTAACCCATCAGCACACATGCTTGCCATGAACGGCGTGTGGCGTACTGCATCCGACCCCCTGCACATCCTGCAGGAATCCATTGATCCGGTACATTACCGTCCCGAGAGTGAAGAAGAGCAGCGTAAAGCCGTTGAAGCGGCACGCAACTGGCCCAAAGGTGCAGGACTGGGCATGCCCTTTGCTATAGAGATGATACAGCGTACAGGGCGTCCTGTCGGCTTGGTTTGTACAGCCCACGGCGGTACTTCTATGGAACAGTGGAATCCTGACAAAAAGGAGATGGAAGGCGAATCGCTGTACGGTTCTATGCTGGCGCAGGTAAGACGGGCAGGCGGCAAGGTACATGGTGTTTTGTGGTACCAGGGAGAATCTGATGCAAACCCGGATGCAGCAGCAGTATTTCCGAAAAAATTTGAAACCCTTGTAGCGGCAATACGACAAGACCTGCACCAACCCGAGTTACCTTTCTATTATGTGCAGATTGGTCGTTTTACCCATCCCGACCCCAAACCCGGTCCGTGGAACCTGATACAGACTATGCAGCTTGCCGCTGAGAAAAGCATTCCCAACTCCGGCATGGTCGCTTCAATAGATCTTGCTCTTGATGACCTTATTCACATTGGTACTCCGGGATTGAAACGGCTGGGTGTGCGCCTGGCAAATTTAGTTGCGCATGATTTATACGATGGTACTGTTCTTGCAGGTCCGCGCCCCGAAAACGCCTCCTATATAGATACTCCTTACGGCAAACAGATACATGTCACCTTTTCCGGTGTAAATGAGCGGCTGGCGGCACAGGGTCGCCCCGTCGGTTTTAGTATCAGCAGCGGTTCGGAAGGCGATACCGTTCCTTTTCTATACAAAGTCGAGCTGCCTGAAGATGCGCCTGATACAGCGATCCTGTGGGTACATGAACTTCCGAAAAACCCCCAGGTCTGGTATGGTCGCGGACTGGACCCATGCGCCAATATCACCGACGAGGCGGACATGGCAGTCCCGGTTTTCGGTCCACTGCCAGTGATAAAATAAATAAGTAGTAATAAAGCTGATATAAAACGTATACGCATTGTCTACCGACAGCTTGCTTACAATAACTCCAAACCAGGATAGTTTCTCAATGGATGATAAAACACACCGTTGGTGCGCTTCCCGTGCCACTGTATTCAAGGCACTTGGGCATCCCACCCGTGTGTTCATTGTACAGGAACTTTCCAAGGGAGAAGAATGCGTCTGTCATTTGACTGAAAAAATAGGCGCAGATATATCTACAGTTTCCAAGCATCTCGCTATCCTCAAATCGGCAGGCATTGTCAGCGACGACAAAAGAGGGCTTCAGGTGTTCTACAAACTTCGCATGCCCTGTGTCCTCGGCGTTTTCGGCTGCGTGGACAAAATCATGGCAGAAGACCTGCGTGATCGGGAATCGCTTATCCGTTAAGAATTGAAATATTTTACCCCTAGGTGCTGTTTCTCTTGACATACTATTTGGCTGTTTGGCAAAATACCCTACAATAAGACTTGGGATCGCCCATAAATAAGGTTCAATATACCAGGATAGATCATGCTATGGATTGGAAAAAAGAATGGAAATCACTGGCGGGATTGACCGCTGGCTTTTTGCTATGCTTCTTTCTCCCGCTGGGGTGGACACGGTTTGATACCTCCATAATGGAAGCGCTGCACCTGGCAAAGTGGTATGCCCGCGAACATGTGATACTGTGCCTGCTGCCCGCATTTTTCATTGCAGGAGCAATTTCGGTATTTTTAAGTCAGGCATCCGTAATGAAATATCTGGGTGCAGGTGCCAATAAAGGAATCGCCTATGGCGTTGCCTCTGTTTCCGGAACAATTCTTGCCGTATGTTCCTGCACCGTTCTTCCTCTATTTGCAGGCATCTGGCGCATGGGTGCCGGACTGGGTCCTGCCATTGCCTTTCTTTATTCCGGTCCCGCTATAAATATACTTGCCATCATCCTGACAGCGCGAATTCTTGGTCCGGAATTAGGGATTGCACGTGCCCTATTCGCCATCATCTTCAGTATAATCATCGGTTTGTGCATGCACTTCATTTACCGTCGTGAAGAACAAGAGAAAGCAAATGAGGCAGCACAGCTCCCGACAGAAGAACCAGTGCGTCCCTTATGGCAGACCCTACTGTATTTCACTATGATGATCGTAATCCTCGTATTTGCTAACTGGGCCAAGCCTTTGGAGGATAGCGGGCTGTGGGCACTCCTTTTTTCCTGGAAATGGGGTATTACTTCTGTTGCTGCAATTCTTTTCGGAGCACTGCTGGCACTATGGTTTGGAGTAAAGTGGTGGAAGATTATCGCGGCTGCAATACCGACAACGCTTGTGGCCTTTCTGCTGCCGCAGCAACCCATAGTGGCATTCGGTACCGGCATCGTTTCCTTAACAATTATCACCACCTCTGAAAAAGGTGAGCTCAAAGAATGGGGCGGCGCAAGCTGGGGATTTGCAAAACAAATCCTACCGCTGTTGTTTGCAGGCGTACTTGCAGCAGGCTTCCTGCTCGGTCGTCCTGAACACGAAGGTATGATCCCATCGGCATGGGTGGCACAACTGGTAGGCGGCAATTCGTTATGGGCCAACTTGTTTGCAGCGGTTGTAGGTGCATTCATGTATTTTGCCACACTAACAGAAGTCCCCATTTTACAGGGGCTTATCAGCAGTGGTATGGGTAAAGGTCCAGCACTGGCACTCCTGTTGGCAGGTCCAGCGCTAAGCCTGCCCAATATGCTGGTCATACGCAGCGTGTTGGGAACACAAAAAACATTGGTCTATATATCCCTGGTTGTGGTCATGTCCACAATCAGCGGTCTACTCTTCGGAGCTCTGTATTCTTAAAACAACAAAGGAGAAAGAAATGAAGCAGATCAAGATATTGGGAACGGGATGCGCCAAATGCAGCAAACTGGCAGAAAACACAAAAACAGCTGCAACTGAGCTTGGCATCGAATATGAAATTTCGAAGGTAACAGAAATCAGTGAGATCATGAAGTTTGGTGTCATGATAACGCCAGCCCTGGTAGTGAACGGTGATGTAAAAGTTGCAGGAAAAGTCCCCAAACCAGAAGATATCAAAAAACTTCTTTCGTAATAATAACCGAAGCATTCTCCCAAAGTACGACAAGGATATTTCTATGCCTCAGCATGTAAGTAAAACAAATATAATTGTAAAGGTAATGATCGTTCTTATCCTTGCGATTGCTGTTGGTGCAGTACTTATTATCAAACAAAACAGAGGGGTTTCGGAGCATCCATCAAACACAAATGGAACCGCCAATAATAACGGGGAAGCCGTTAGCGATACCCTACCCGTCCCACTTCCTAGACTGGTGGATCTCGGTGCATCAAAGTGTGTTCCCTGTAAAATGATGATGCCTATTCTGGAAGATTTGAAAAAAGAATATCAAGCAAAATTTGAAGTAATATTCATTGATGTCTGGAAAAACCCCGATAAATCCAAAGAATATGGCATAAAATTGATTCCGACGCAAATTTTCTTCGATACAAATGGCAAAGAACTTTTTCGTCATGAGGGTTTCTTTTCGAAAGACGATATCCTGAGCAAATGGAAAGAATTGGGATTTTCCCTTGATAGTCAGCAGCAAACCATAACAGAACCCGCTGGAGAAGGTTTATGAACGAACTGTTCACTACGCTTACCCATGCAGTGGGAGGTACCCCCGCAGTTGCCTTCGGTGCCGCAGTTATCTGGGGTATACTCAGCATTATCCTTAGCCCGTGTCACCTGGCAAGCATCCCACTTATTGTGGGGTTTATTGATAATCAAGGGCGTATGTCCACCCGCCGTGCTTTCCTAATATCCACTGTTTTTGCACTGGGCATTCTCCTGACTATTGGTCTAATCGGTATTCTTACTGCCGTTGCCGGGCGCATGCTGGGCGATGTTGGTAGCCTTGGCAACTACTTTGTAGCCCTTATCTTTTTTATAGTGGGTCTGCATCTACTGGATGTCATTCCAATACCTTTCTCCGGTCCAAGCCAAGTTAACATAAAAAGAAAAGGAATGCTTGCGGCATTTATTCTGGGACTAGTGTTTGGAGTGGCATTGGGTCCCTGCACATTTGCCTATATGGCACCCGTATTGGGCGTAACCTTTCGTATGGGCGAAAGCAATCCTTTGTATGGGGTAACACTACTGTTTGCCTATGGCATTGGGCATTGTTCAGTCATTGTGCTTGCCGGTACATTTACTCAAATGGTACAACACTATTTAAACTGGAACGAAAGTTCCCGGGGTGCTCTTATACTCAAAAGAGTATGCGGTGTATTGGTATTATTGGGCGGTATATACGTAATTTATATTTCCTGAACAAGCATACATTTACTAGCTCAGTCCATTACTTAAAAGGTGTTTTTTTTGATATCGCCTCTTCTGTTATCGCATGATCATGATGTAAAGCGTATACTTATAATTAGTACCGCTCAAAATATCGTAATCAAACCAGGGAGATTCCGGAATGACCCGTTTTTTTTATACCAGTATTTTCTGTTTGGCAGCGGCAGCCTTACTGCCCCTTTCATCCACCTTCAGCGAAGAAGCAACCCCGATGCGCCTGTCCGAAAAATATCCGGACCTGTCACATGGAATACTATCTCAGGCACAGCTGCAGGATCTGCCCGCCAATACCCTGGTGCGTATTGATGAAAAAGATATTACCCGGGAAAT
>JAGLCZ010000308.1 GCA_023145975.1 Candidatus Hydrogenedentota bacterium
TGTGAGTGTAGTCGTTGAAGATGTGGTGATTCCAGCAGTTACAGTCGATAGCACCCCCGATAATTCCGGAGGTGATGTGATTCCCGATGTTGACAGTGATGTCGTTGAAGTACTCCCAAACGATATTGTGAAGACAGAGACGGAAGTTACCGAGTAATACCGATTCTGTAATATTGATTATTAGAAAGACGTGTTTCATGGAAAAGCTATTAATTATTGGCGGCGGTCCTGCGGCTTGTACAGCAGCACTATATAGTGCACGCGCAGATCTCAGCCCTTTATGTTTTGAAGGCGAATTTACTTCAGAGGTGTTGCCTGGCGGTCAGTTGATGACAACTACGGAAATAGAGAATTTTCCCGGATACCCCGAAGGGATTTCCGGTCCGGAACTTATGGCGGATTTGAAAAAGCAGGCGGAACGTTTTGGTGCACGATTTACTTATAAGACTGTCACTCAAGTTGATTTTTCGGGGGTGCCTCTTAAAGTTATGACCCATGACGAGTCATTTGAGGTGAGTGCAGTTATTATTGCTACAGGTGCTACGGCCAGATATCTTGGCTTGGAATCGGAAAAACGTTTTTTGAATAAGGGCGTTTCTGCCTGTGCTACTTGTGACGGGGCTTTGCCGCGCTTTCGTGGGCAAACAGTAGTGGTAGTTGGCGGCGGCGATACGGCTATGGAAGAGGCATTGTTTCTTGCTAATTTCGCGGGGCAGGTTCATGTCATTCATAGACGTGATAAGTTCCGTGCCAGTAAAGTTATGGGCGAGCGGGTTGTGGATCATCCCAAGATCAAGGTTGAGTGGAATTCCGTTGTGGATGAAGTGCTTGGAGATGATTCCGACGGGGTAACAGGGGTACGCTTGCGCGATACTGTTTCTGATGCAGTGCGCGAGGTGGCGTGTGTGGGCTATTTCGCCGCCATAGGGCATAAGCCCAATACGGATTTATTCGATGGAGTTCTCGATAAGGAACCCTCGGGATATTTGGTTACTAAGTCTGACAGTACATATACAAATGTTGCTGGCGTGTTCGCCTGTGGAGATGTTCAGGATAAAACCTATCGTCAGGCAATAACAGCGGCTGGAAGCGGGTGCATGGCGGCTATTGATGTTACGCGGTGGTTAGAGGGACAAGAGTAGTTCTTCCCTGCGTTTTTTCAGTATGCCCCACCATCCTCTCTGTGCCGGTAAAAGAGATGCCATGGGAATTTTATCATCAAAGTTGTCTTCCAAAGAAATGGCGTTGCTCTGTCGTGAACTCGCTACTACGTATGGTGCTGGAATACCGTTATTGAAGACATTATACCTGGCATCACAACACAGTGGCTCTACGAAAATTCGGCACATGCTGACGCGTATAGGGGATGCCATTCAGGACGGTGCAACTTTTGATGCGGCTGTCCGCAAAGAAGATTCTCTATTACCGGATATGTTTATAGAGGTGATTCATGCAGGTGAGATTGGCGGACGACTTGATGAATTGCTCCTTGATTTGGCAGCATATTATGAGGGGGTATGGAAAATGTGGCGTTCCGTGCTGGGTGCCATGGTTTACCCGCTTCTTCAACTGAATGCTGCATGGTTTTTAGGCACATTTTCACTGGGGCTGGTGAAAAAATTCAGTGCTTTACCTACAGAACGTTTTGTTATGCGTGAATACGTATCTAATTATTTTATATTTCAATTTAAGGCAGTTTTTGTTTTCTTGCTGATTGTGGCGGTGTTAATTGCATTGGGCCGCGCCGGGTTACTTCAAATGCCCTGGGCAATGTTCAAAAATGCTGTCTGGCCTATTCGTTATATTTCTAATAAGTTTGCTATGGCTCGTTTTTTTCGTACACTGGCGTTACTGGTCGGTTCTGGATTAAATATTCGTCGGTGTATTGAACGCAGTGCAGCTGTTACCATGAACCCGTTTATTGAGCAGGATTTGCTGAAAGCAATTCCAATAATAATAAATGGGGGCACGTTGGTGGAGGCATTTTCTGGGTGCAGTTATATTAGTCGTGTTGGACATGAGATGATTGCTGTAGGCGAAAAAAGCGGTCGTCTTGATGAAACCCTGAAAAAAGTTGCAGAATACTACTATAATGATGCGCAGGCTGCAGTAAATATGGCAACAAAACTGCTCGTTGTCGCTACGGTGTTGTTTGTTGGCGTTATTATAGGAATGATTGTAATTTCTTTTTATTCGAACCTTTATGGGTCGTTACTGAATAAAATATGATAGTGAAGTTTTTTAAAAATGGAGTAATTAGATAGATGGATGACGAAGGACATACATTACAAGCATTTCATGATGAACCATCGGAAGTAGAGCCTAAGGATTGGACTACGTGGATATGGATTGGGATAGTCCTTTTATTTGCAGGTATGCTTATTTTCTTCTGGATGGCCAGAAGCCCACGCCCCGTGGTCACCAGCGTCCGGGTAAAACACATACTGATTTCTTTTGACAGCAGCGACCCTGTTGCTCGTGGAAGAGCATTTGAGCGTATTTCCGAGTTGCGTGAGCAATTAATAACAGGGAAAGATTTTGATAGTTTGGCACGTTCTAATTCGGATGATACTGTTTCTGCACGTCGCGGTGGTGATTTGGGATGGGCACCGCGAGATACATACGCGGCATCTTTTGAAGAGTATTGCTGGGGCGGGGTTGTTGGTAAAATTAGTGATGTAATACAAACGCAATTTGGGTTCCATATTATCCTCATCGTAGATCGGCATATTGCAGATGCAGAACTCTATGAAGCTGAACTGGAACAACGTGCTTTTGAGGAAATGCGTAGTCAGAATAAAGATGAAAACTAATGTGACAGGAATATTTAGGTTGTTGGTATTAAACTAAAGAAGCACCATCACATTTTATCTGCTGTCTGAGTTACAGCATATTTTTCGGAGGAATCCTTTTGAAACTATCTACTCCTATTATTGAGGCAATCTGCAATTCCTATCCTGAAGTGGATGTATCCGACTTCATATTTAGTACTCCACCAACGCTTGAACTGGGTGACATGGCAGTTCCTATGTTTCCGTTGGCAAAAAAAATGCGAAAAGCACCGCATGTAATTGCCCGGGAGATTGCCGCTACCATTGAAGGTAACGATCACATTGCATCGGCTACAGCGACTGGTCCCTATATAAATTTCAAACTGAATCGCGCACATGTTGGTGCAGGAATTATTGACGCTATTCTTAAAGCCGGTAAGCAGTGGGGCAGTAATGCATCGGGGGTTGGGCAAAAAGTATTAATTGAACACACCAGTATTAATCCCAATGCCAGCCCTCATGTAGGTCGTGGTCGTTGTGCCATGATTGGTGATAGTATTACGCGCTTGCTGCGGTTTGAGGGGTATGATGTTGAAGTGCACTACTATGTGAATGACATGGGGCGACAGATTGGGTTATTGGTATTAATTGCAGATGAATTAGAAAACTTGACTTTTGATCAGATACTTGATGCTTATGTTACGGCTAATCAACGGGCTAAGGAAGATCCTGAATTTGCACAACGTGGTTATGATCTCCTTGCACGTATAGAAGACGGCGATCCAGAGATTCAACGAAAATTCCATGATGTAACCGACTTGTGCTTGCGGGGGCAGTTGGCGGTGCTGGAGCGTCTTAATGTTTCTTATGATGTTTTCGACAAAGAATCTCTTTATATAAATGATCCGCGACTGAAACTAATTGAGCATGCTTTGACTGAGACCGGGGCGCTTTTTACGGACGAGAAAGAGCGGCGTGTGGTTGATTTATCTAAACTGGGCTATCAGCCCGAAGAGGGGCGTTACTTTGTATTGCGGCGTGCCAATGGCTCTTCCATGTACGGCTGTCGTGATTTGGTGTACTCCATGGATAAGCAGGAAAAAGGTGCATCCCTTACCATGATGGTACTTGGCGAGGATCATAAACTTTATGCACAGCAGATGGCATTGATGCTTGAAGCGTCCGGTGTTCCTGCCCCGGAAGTTGTTTATTATGCTTATATTTTGCTTAAAGACGGGAAGATGTCTACACGCCAGGGTAAAGTGGTCTTATTAGCTGATTTTCTTGATCAAGCAAGTGAACGGGCACGGGAACGTGTTGCAGAGCAGTTCCCTGATCTCTCCAATGAGGAGCATGATGCGATTGCCGAGCAAGTGGCTGTTTCTGCAATTCGTTTTGCAGTATTGCGTGTGAAATCTAACAAAAATGTTACCTTCGATATGGAATCAGCGTTGTCTTTTCAAGGGGATACAGGGCCCTATATCCAGTATAGTTGTGCGCGTATACGTTCTATTTTGAGAAAAAGTGAAGTTCCTATTCCTGAAAAATCGGATTCATTATTTTGTGTAAGTACTGATGCAGAGTGGAGTCTTTTGCTGAAGTTGACATCTTTTACTGAGGTGGTGGCTGATGCTGCGACACAGCGTGTCTGTGCACCTATAGCCAATTATGCACTGGAACTGGCACATACATTTACTTCCTTTTACCATGACTGTCCTGTACTGACAGCCGGTGATCCCAATGTTACAAATATGCGTCTGCTTCTGTGTTGTGCAACACTGCAGACGTTGAGTAATGCACTCCATTTATTGGGTATTGAAACACCAGAAAGAATGTAGTTGAGTTTCGGGTGTTATAGTATTTATCCTGGAATTCTGTTTTATTTAGATTCAAAATGTCGGAATATGAGCGTTGACTATTTTTAGTGTATTTTCGGGGATCAGGGTGACCATATCTGGAAGGTCATACCAGGAAAGGGCATCGTGAACTGTATTTATCAATTGATTTTTTGCCCGCGGTGTTCTTACCACTTCATCCCATGAGGGGATGCCGTCGTGGAGAGAAATATGGGAGAACATATCGGGAAATAATGCGGCGGTGTGTAGTGCGGGGACTGTGGGGCTGCCAACAGCAATTAGACGGATACCGTGTTCTTCGTCATTTATTTTCTCCTGTAGATAGGCGACTGCAGCACGAATATCATCGATTCGCATTCCTACGTATGTTTTCTTAAGTAGATATGCAGTGAAAAAGTCTTGCCAGTCTGTCCCAATATATCCATGCCATCCTTTTGGATTTTGTATGCCGCGGGTTTCGCCCATACCTCTCAATTCTACAGCAAATACGGCGTGCCCCTTTGCTAGTAATGGAGAGGATATGCCATCGGATGCAAATACATGCTGCTTTCCTGATTCATGTACTACAAGCACATAGTCTTCCGTAAATTTTCGTGGGGTTGCCAAAATGGCAGTAAGTATAATTCCAGGCTCAGGATGAATAAGGATTGTTTCTATATCTGTATTTTTCTTGGTAGTAATTTTTAGTGTTGTTATTGTTGGGTGTATATCATTATTACTGCAGGAAGTCAGCTGCATGATTTTCTGCCGGAATTTGTTATCGTCAGTTTGGCTACGGAATAGTTTACGTTTTTTCTTAAGGTTTTCAGCACGATCTGCATTCAAGTCAAGTATAGATACAGCACCTTCCAGGAGCATGACTTGTCCGTCTGGAGTACATTGTGCTTCCTTATCGGAAAAGATAGAGAAATTCTGTTCCTTTATAACGCAATCCCTTTCCAGAAGCCAACGGCTCATCCATCTGGCTGCCCCTTCACGGAGGGGTTGTGAAAATCCATGTGTTGCATCATACTCAATAATATCTACACGTTCAGCGTATCCAAGACGCGTGAACAGCCGTTTGGCTTCACGAAATGTATTCCACGTACCTGAGATATCAAAGAAATCATGGGTAGCAGCGCAAAGCAGTGTGGGTTTAGGTGCGCGTTGATGGATATAGTCGGCATGGTTCATCCCGAAGGCTACTTGCCCAAAAATATTTTGCTCAGCATCTTGTGCTCCTATTGTATTTAATAGAGAATCAAAGGATGTCAGGTAGCATGAGGGGGCAGCGCATACGATACGGTCATCAAGCGCCATCAGGTAACTCGTGAGTGTGCCGCCCCCGGAATTTCCTGTGCATCCAATGCGATTTGCAATAATGTCGCTGCGACTTTGCAGATAGTCAATGGCACGCATACCGTCCCATATCCGATAGGAAGCAGTGTTTGCGCCGGTGAGAATTGCCCCTACACCGAGTAGGGTATGTTCTAATGTTGTACCAAATTCATGTTTACCGTTTTTCTTCAAATATGCGTAACGTTCTCCTTGCCCGATCGGATCGTAGCAGAGTGCGGCCATACCGTTGGCAGCCAATAGCATGGATATGCGCTGATAAGTTTCGTTAGCTTTGCCGTTGGTACTGTGTCCACAGGGAACTAGAATACCCGGCCACGGTCCTGATGTCTTGGGGAGATAGAGAAGAGCCGTTACAAAATGATGAGGACGACTTTCAAAAAGTATCTTTTCCAAATAGAAGTTTTTGCGCTCAACTCTATCTGTAATTTGTGCATTTAGTGCAGTACGTTCTGGAAACCCTCCTAACTGTGTCAGGAAAAAGCGGTTCATTTTTTTCTGGTACGCAATAATATCATTTTCTGTTTTAAGGGATTCATAAGTATTGCTGCGCGTTTCAAAACAATGGACGGCCTTTTCAAGAAAATAGCGATTCATCATTGTCGCCGCAGGTTTTTCATCAATTTGATTATTTAACAGCAAAAATGGGTCATTGGCAGACAGAACAGCAATAAGCAGACCCAGGTTCACAATGATTGTAGATAACAAGATAAGTACTCCTTTTCATATGTTTTGTCCAACTGCGAATATCGGGAATCATGTATGGATTTGATAGATTCCCTGTTTCGTTATTCCTGTTTCCATTTTAAAAAAAATAGCGGAAGGTATAAAAACCTTCCGCTGAAAAAAAAGATACTGAAAAAATAGATTCTCAGCCTATGTGAAGAATTTCACCACCACGTCCTTGAGAAATAAGGGATTTGTAATTCTTTAATTCTGCTTGTGTTGCAGGATCACTTAGATATACGGTCTGACCTTTTTCGGCGGACATATAAGCTGCTTGACATAATTTTGTTATTTCAAGACCGTATGCAAAGTTGAGATAGGCATCTTTATTCTGCTTGAAATTTTTTACGGCATCGGCTATTTCATCGACATAACCATAGAGGTCGGCTTCGTTTGTTTCAACAGTAAGCAATCCCCGGCTTGCCGTTGCTTTTTCGAGTGCTGTTTCGCTATCTGCCACAGCTTCAGCCGCTTCATCCCCAATAAATACTTCGAGTGGGGAATTCAATGAGTTCAGTTCGAAGGCGTAGCCAGGTCCCAGGCCATCCATCAATAAACGAAGTCCCTGCTTGTCATACATCCACGAATTGGTGAACTGAGCCTGTACCAACTGTCCCGTTTCCGGATTTTTAAAGGTAACAATACCCGTTGCAAAGTCTTCTGCAGGAACCTTGTTGTAGTCAACACCCATACGGTCGAGTAATTGCTTGCGGTATTTAGGGATTCCCCACTTTAGCAATGACGTTACAGCGCTTACAGAGATTGGCTCAAGGAAGGTTACAGGTTTTCCTACAGGGGTCAATACATACCAGCCTACGGCAATGGAGTGACACCCCATATCAGAGAGTACCCCGCCTCCTTGACGGGTGGGATCCCAGAACCAGCCTTCATGAGGACCGGAATGTTCTTCCGAACTACGTGCCAGCGAGAGCGGACCCATGGTTGCCTGCACAGGAGCAAGCTGTTCCATTTGGGCACGTATGCCTTTCATGTGAATTTGATTTTCAAAATAAGCTGTCGGGAGCTTCGCTTTATTCGCAAGGTCTACCAACTGTTGTGCCTCTATTACCGTGCGCCCTAGTGGTTTCTCGCACATGACACCTTTGAGTACGGCACCTTCTGCTACTGCATCAGCAATTTCCTGCATAATTTGGACACGTGCAAAGTTTGGGGCGAATATGGCTACTGCATCTACATTGCTGCATAGCTCACTTATGGAATCATATACAACGCAGTCACCTATATCATTTTCTTTGGCGTAGCCAGCCAGCTCTTCTGCACCTTTAAGAGCACATACTCCGGCGAGATCGATGCCGCGAATTTGGGCTATTGCTTTTGCCTGGAACTTAGCAATAAATCCAGCGCCAATAAATCCTAATTTGAAATTTGACATAAGATAATCTCCTTCCGCAAATAGCGGGACCACATTTTTATAATCCTAAGCAACCATATGATTTAGATTATAATAAAAAATGGGGTATATCGCAAGTTATACGGAAGTGACCAGGGATTACTTGTTTCCAGCAGGAAGTACAGCTGTGATTTGCTTACAATTGTGATAGTCGTTATACTTGTGTGTAGTATCTGGATTCTGGAATATTCTACAACGTAGATGTCGTCATAAAAATGATGTGACTAATTGTATTGTGAAGGAAGTTTGTTATGATCGTGGTCTTGAAATTGCTGGCATATCGAATGATAAGACAGCCGCTTTTCTGGCTGGCACTTATTATTCTGTCTGTCGGTGGTTGCGATTCATGTTCAAGCAAGGTGGGGCCCGGTGCGACAGGTTCCATAGAACTTTACTATTCCGATACGCCTGTTGCCAAACGTCTTCAGTCTCCGCTTTCTCCTTTGGGAATGCCTGTACAGACTCCCGATGCACCTCATTTTATGCAAAGTCCTGAATCTCCAGGGGGGCGTCCTGTTTCAGAGGCTGAGTTAGCGTTTGCTTTATCGCAGGAAAAGGTGCAGCGCGTAGAATTAGGGATGTCTTATAAGCAAGTTACCAAATTGTTGGAGGTGCCTGCTATTCGTATTGCCGGAGAAAATTCCAGAAACACTGTTTATAGATGGAAACTTGATGGAATGGGTTTTATGGGACGGTTCGAGAATGAGGTGCTGGTGCGGTCGAATATTATTCACGAGGGGAATAGAGTGGTTGGGCGTAGGAAAAGTGCGGCTATCCAATATGATCAGGATGTCTATGATGCGATACAACCGGGCATGAGTTATGAAGAAGTGCTGGCAATGATGGGGGGGGCACCGGAACCACTTACAGACGGTACAGGTTCTATTACAATTTATAAATGGGTGGATACTCGTGGGTCAAGTATTATTGGACGATTTGAAAACGGGGTGCTGATGCGAAAATCAGGAAAGATACTTGGCGTAGAAAAGAAAAGAGGCGATACCGTCCATAAGCAAGAATCGGTTGCTCCTGATATTACCTATCGTTTTCCCATTACCCGCGGGGAAGAGACGGATATTGACAGCGAAGAAGGAATTGTGTCTACAGACATAAAAGATAAGCAGGATTCGGAGTCTTCTATACCCCCCGGAAAACAGGTTTATATAGCGGGCAAATCGCGTAGGAAACAAGGAGAGGAGGGGGGAGACAGTGCTTATGTAAATCGATCCTACAAGCCTATGGCACGGTTTCCTGCATATTCACGACGAATTCGGCGGGGTGATTTTGAAATACGGATACATAACCATTCTATTGCAGGGATCAGTGTGGCTGTTATAACAGAAAAACAAGGTGTTGATGCAATTTTGCCTGCTGGCGGAACAGCTTCATTTTTCGTTGGACGGGGGAACTATGATTTATACTATATTTATGAAGATGAGCCTTTTACCCTTTTTCAGGCGCAGCAGCTGCCTGTTTCCAACACATTGGCAGATTATAGGGTAGAGATTTTGGATGATTCTTATCATGTGAGCTTCTTAGATCGGAATACTGAACCGTCAAGTATGTCTTGGCGGTAATGAACTATTTTTTCTGAGTACGTGGATACTTGTCGTTTATTTTTGTGTTATCCATTTATTTTTCTCTTTAACTAGATATCTTCTTGTGCTAGAATATCGATATGTTCGGCTGTACCTTCCCATTATTACAACTAGGAAAGTGATTCTAAGTGCGCTTTGAATTTTTTGTCGCCGCACGTTATCTGCGTGGAAAGCGGAAAACCCGGTTCATCAGTTTGATTACATTTATATCCGTAGCCGGTGTGAGTGTAGGGGTGATTGCACTTATTGTGGTGATGAGTGTTATGACTGGATTTGACATTGCCTTGCGTGAAACGATTATTGGAAATCGTGCGCATCTTACTGTGATGAATCCCATGGGGCAAGCTATTACCGATGTGGATAAGGTCGTAGAGGAATTGAAGGCACTAACACCGGAGGTCGTAGGGGCTGGACCGATATTACAAATTGAGGCGTTACTAAAGCGTGGTCGTGCTACTACCGGTGCTTTTGTGTTGGGGATGGATCCCGAGCTGGAAAAAGAAGTTACAGATATAGCTCGAAATCTTACTCGTGAAGACGGTCGTACGTTTGGTGAAGGGGAACTTCCCGGCGATAAGGAAATTGTATTGGGATTTCGTTTGGCGTATCGCCTTGGAGCACGTATTGGCTCTGATATTGCCGTGATTACGGATAAGCCGACAGTAACTCCTTTTGGCATACGTCCCGGCAATCAGGTGTTTTTAACAGTGAGTGGTATTTCGCAGGCGCGTATGTCTGATTTTGATAATTTATATGCATTTGTGGATGTGGAAACCGCGAAAATGCTTACAGGAAGATCGGGAGCAGATGCTGTTCATGTAAAACTTACCGATGCCTTTCGTGCGGCAGATATTGCAGCATTAATTGAAGAAAAACTTCCTTATCGTGCAGAAACCTGGTATGAAAGTCAGGAGGCTTTTTTTCAGGCGCTTGAACAGGAAAAA
>JAGLCZ010000309.1 GCA_023145975.1 Candidatus Hydrogenedentota bacterium
ACAGGCTTCCGCAGCACACGACGCTGCAGGACTACATCCATCACCATATCCAATATTCTATGAAAGGGATTCGTCAACGGCGGATTGGGATCCGGCTTTCCCATACGCAGCAAAAGCACCAGCTCATGGGTACGCTTGACAACATACCCGGTAAATCCCAGCAGTATGATCAGGAATAGAATCTTTTCAATGGGAGTAAGCACAACCGTTTTCCTTAGTGAATGACATTATATTTTATTGGGCATTCCTGACTTCTTCGGCAAACTTCGGTACGACTTCCAGCAAATCGCCTACGATGCCATAATCGCACACGTTGAAAATGGGCGCTTCGGAATCATTATTTATGGCAACAACAATTTTTGAAGTACGCATACCGGCAAGGTGCTGAACAGCCCCCGAAATACCGCAGGCAATATACAAATCGGGGCAGACCACCTTTCCGGTCTGACCCACCTGATGAGAAGATTCAATCCAACCGGCATCTACTGCCGAACGACTCGCACCCAATGCAGCACCCAACGTATCACAAAGTTCCTGAAGTACCCGCCAGTTTTCCGGACCTCCAATACCCCTGCCTCCTGATACCACTATTTTTGCTTCTGTCAGTTCTATAGTACCGGACACATTCTCGACAACATCCTGAATCACCGAACGAAAAGGAAGCTCCGGTAGGGTACGTTTTACCACCTGCGGCAATGCCTCCCCTTCCCTCTCCACAACAACCACATTCGGTCGGATAGTAACCACCCCCGGTAATACGCCAAAGGAAACTTCGGAAATAACCTTACCTGCATAAAGCGGCTTCTCTGCCAGCAACTTCCCATCCCAACGAAGACTGATGCAGTCCTGTGCCAGTTCCGCCGTAAGTCGCGCTGCCGCTGATGCACACAACTCCTTCCCGAGAGAAGTAGCCGAACCAACAATCACCTTGGCACCAAGTTCCTTGACCAGTTCGCAAAGAAGAGGCACATACCGATCATTGGAATAGTATCGAAGATCGTCATGCTCATACGCATAGACCGTATCTATACCCAAACCTGCCAACAGGGAGACCTCGTCATCCAGTGACTTTCCAATATAAATCGCATTCAGAGACATGCCCGACGCATCCGCTGCTTTCCGTGCCGCTGAAACGGCTTCCAACCCGCAGGTCTTCAACGCACCGCGCTGCTCTAAAACTACTAGAACACTCATAATAAACTCCTATTGCATCACTTTTTCTTCTTCACGAAGTGTACGGTATAAACAGGTTACCTGTTCAGAAATTTCGCCATCAAGAACTTTGCACAACCGATCCTGACGGGGTAAGGAAAGTTTTTCAATCGCCATGCCGGAAGAAATCAGCATTTCGTCTACCAATAAATCTGCAGCAGCAATCTCTTCTATGGGCTTACGTTTCGCCTTCATAATATTCGGCAGCGTGGGATAACGCGGCGTGTTAATGCCTTTTTGTGTCGTAAACAAGGCCGGCAATTCCATAGAAATGACATAATGTCCCCCCTCTACTTCGCGATTTACAACAGCCTTACCGCTCTCCAACACAAATTGGGTAATACAGGAAGCATGAGGAATTCCCATAAGTTCAGCGACCCGTTCCGGCACCTGCGCACCATCACTATCCACTGCCTGTTTACCGGCAAAGATAATATCAGGAGCAATAGACTGCAGTGCTGCCGCCAGCACGGCTGCCAATCCTTTGCCTGTAAGGTCATCCGTAATAGTAACAAGCAAACCTGAATCCGCACCCATTGCAAGCCCCATGCGAATCGTTTCCCTGCACTCCGGAGATCCGGCGCAAACGACCACAACTTCACCGCCTTCCTGCTCCCGCAATTGGATTGCTTCTTCCATTGCATGCTCATCATAGGGACTCATCACAAATTTTAGACCAGACAGTTCCACCGATTTTCCATCTGCTTGAATAGTAAATACAGAAGCCGTATCCGGCACCCGCTTAACCAGAACCGCAATTTTCATAATATTTTTTCCCTCTCAATTGCTATGCTATACTCTACCTATCGTTTGGTAGAGAATTATATATCGCATGGTAGTCTCAGTCAAGTAAACAGGATATCTGATGAAAGAAACCGAAGTTATAGCGGATCGCGGAACCGTACGGGAACGTATCCTCAAAGAAGCATTACGCCTGTTTTCAGAAAAGGGATTTGAAGGTACTTC
>JAGLCZ010000031.1 GCA_023145975.1 Candidatus Hydrogenedentota bacterium
CTAAAGTTCTTATCTTCTTCAATCGCCATTAGCGTTGTGGTAAATAGTTGGCGCAGTTTAGCCAGAGGGGCTGAATCTTGAGCGATAATCTCATTAAGCAGATTCATGAATTCAGAATATCCAGATTCGAGCATTTGGATAAAAAGATCCAGCTTGCTATCAAAGTGCCAGTAGATTCCCCCTTTTGTAATACCTACCACGCGTGCAATATCATCCACTGAGGTTCCAGAATATCCCTTCTTGGCGAAAATATCCCTAGCAGCTTGTATGATTTTTTCTTTTGTTTCTTGAGCATCTCTTTTCTGTTTCACCGTAACTAAATCCCCTTTGTACGTCCTCGCGTCTCCGATAATCTACAAGTCTATGTTAGTTAGACAGACAAAAGGAAATATTTTTTAGTCTTTGATTTTAATTTTTCGCATATGTTTTACAAGAAGTGGAGCAAGGGAAATTATCACACCCGGGATTAATCTATAATAAAACCAGGTAATCCACGTACCGGGTATACCTACGACAATGATACTCTTGTTACGGGCTACTGCATTTAGAGTCTTGGCCGCGCAAACCTCTGGATCTGCTTTTTGTTTGAACATAATACTATTCAAGAGTTTCTCATGGTCAAATTTCGGAGTTTCAGCAACCTCGAAGAATGGTGTACGCATCGCACTTGGACAGATAACATTGATCTTTACACCCAAAGCAGCAGCTTCTGGGCGCAGACTCGTGCTAAGCCCGGTTACTGCATGTTTACTTGCCGCATAAATAACACCTAAAGGGGTCGGGATGAGCCCAGATATAGAAGATGTATTAACAATCTGACCACTACCCTGCTCTAGCATTTTCGGATACACTGCGTGTATTCCATTCAGAACACCATAAATGTTTATATCGCATACTTTTTTATGTAGCTCTGGAGAAATATCACGAAATTCTCCTCCAACCGCTATTCCTGCATTATTAAATAGGAAATCAATCTGCCCTTCACCTTCGACTGTTTTGGCGATAAGCGCACAAAACTCATCAGCAGAGCAAACATCTAATTTTACAGCCGATGCAGATCCGCCGCGTGTGTTTATTTCGGAAGCAACCTCGATACAGCCCTCTTCATTGATATCGGCGATAATTACATGAGCTCCTCGCCGCGCCAATTCAAGAGTCAACTCTCGTCCAAAGCCCGATGCCCCTCCTGTGACTACTGCAACTTTCCCCGAGTAGTACCCACTCTTCTCAGGATTCAGTTGATTTGATAAAGCAAAGAATACAGTTGGCTTTGAACCCTGAAACGCACGACCAAGGTATAGACCATCCGCAATTTTTCGGATTTCATCTCTGATGGGAAGTCCGAATGCGATTGTATTGGTATAGTCAACAACAATACTTGGTTTTCCATCAAGTATACCATCATCGATCCGCAATTCGCCTCGAGCAGCTTTGATACTGAAAGGACTAAGTATGTTTCGTATTTGCTTTCTATCAGCTTCGAAGTATTTTCCCTTCCACGATGTGGCGCGAACATACTTTCCAAGTATGCGCCCTAAAAACGTTCCGGGAAATGCAATACCCAAACCAGCTGTAAAGCCAGACGGCATATTTTCTGTATCTCCATTGGTAAATAGTTTCTCAAGCTCTGGTTTTGACAATCGAGTCAGATCATCCAGAGTCGATGGTTTTTCAGGCCTATTCTCAGATGGCATATGTAATGTCTCCCTGTATTGTCGTTTTCTACTCAGGCTTATAAAGACTTCGAGATAGCATACTAAACGGTCAGTATGTTTGTCAAGATATACAAAAGCCCTGTATCTCGTAGTTTAAACCTTAATTTTTCCCAGACGGTCGAAATCGAATTCCATAAAGTATGAGCCAGGGGAAAATGAGCAGCATACTAAGCGCGGACAAATGCCAGCCTTGGGTAATCAAATTACTGCCTAACTCTGCGACGCGCTCAGGGGGTGCTGCAAGACCACAGACAAATATTCCAAACCAAACATAAAAAAAGAGAATGGCGTAAAAACTAAGCTGCCTTGGACAGTAAAGCTATTGATGCATGACATCAATCGAATACCGAAATAAACGAGTCGGTATTCAGGCTATCACCAAAGGTCGCCTACTTTTACTCGGACCACTCGTGACCCCGAAAACGAACGCGGATGAGTTTTCGGGACGGACAGGTTGACAATACGCCCCAACCGTATTGAATGTCCGTTACTATACTTATATTTTTCGGCTCAACACTTCACTTTTAGATAGGCATTAGAGTTTGATAATCCATATTTTCTGAAATCCGTTAAAGTCCCGTGTCAAGCCGTTTGATAACCTTACCGAACGATACTTTGTAGTGCCATTTGCGATCTTACCCAAATGTTGCATTCTTTCTTCATTTCGTCTTCGTTCTTTTCTCATGATTTTTCTCCTTAATGAGCTTCTCTGGGAAGCCGTGTTGCATTTATATTACAGAACAATTATTGGTAGTCTTCTTTCGTCTAAGTTTATCAATCCCATTGAGTTTTTGCTCGATAACATCATGTAGCTCGAAGGGGTTAATATTTGCTCTCATCTCGCTCAATCGCTGAACGGGAAGGGGTAACGCTTCGTTACCATAGCAATTGATAAGACGATCCAAGGGTGTTTTTGCTTTATCGTAGCGCCGTGTCACTTTGCTTCCCACCCGTACTTTTTCGACAAGTTTCACAGATGCCTGAAACAAATTCATCATCGTGGATAGTTCATTGGTATACAAATCATTCATAGATTTTTGTAGTTCGCGGGTATCATAGCGATCCCAGCCAAATACCTGACGAACATGAGTCCAGTTTTTTTGTTCGATGTGAGCATTGTCATTTTTCATATAGGGACGTCCACGTGTAAATTGGATGTCATGTTTTTTGCAATAATCAACCAGATGATAGTTTATAAACTCAGAACCGTTGTCGGAGTCAAGCCCCTTGAGCGGAAAGGGAAGTAACTTCTGAATATCATCCAGTGCATCAGTTACGCCCGCTTGTCCTTTCCCCATAAGTACACGCGTTTCTACCCATCCTGTTTGGATATCGGTAATATTCATCGAATGAAGAAATTCACCAGATGCGTGAGGACCAGAATGCGATACGAGATCGATCTCCGTAAACCCCGGTTCTGTTACGTCCCAGCAATCCGTTTTTACAGGAATATGGTGTTTAAGCAAAGTGCCTGGCTTAGTACGACCATATATTTTACGTTTCAAAGCTCTTTTCTTTGTCGCAAGGCGGCGGTCGATTTGACGCGCGCTAATTGATAACACTTCCTGCTCAATTTCCGGAGTAATACCGGTGATATACTTCTTTACCCACGGTAACCATTGTGGCAGCATCTCTTTGAGACGCTTAGACCAGGGATAATCAGATTTCTTCCAGATATACTCAATGACTTCTATGCTCTTACGCGAATAACTTACACCTCGTTTTCGTGAAACGGTAGATTTTTTTGAGCAGGATTCTTCTTCACCTAAAATTCGAATTGCATACTTGCGATGATATTTTACTAATTTGCAAAACTCATTTAATATCGCTGTTTTATCCTTGCGACGTGATGCAGCCTTGTAACGTTTACGATATTCCTTCAATAATAATTCAAGTCGTTCACCAGCCATAGAATTACCTCCTGTTGGTATTGGTTTTCGGTAAGGTACCTTATGGCGCGACAATACCACACTCAGTAACATTTTAGATGACTTGATTCGCCTACTGCCGCTGAACCAATACACTGTGCTATACTTCTCTTTTAAGTCCCCACTCTCCCCCTGTAGTTAAGCGTAAGCCATGATCTCTTCCATACCGTTGAATAAAGAAACCCGCTGGACAGGTG
>JAGLCZ010000310.1 GCA_023145975.1 Candidatus Hydrogenedentota bacterium
CAAGGCACCCACAGCATCCCCGGCATGGCAGCCCTGGAAAGCGCCGATGCCGTAGTGGTATACGTGCGACGGTTAGGCCTGCCCGCTGCCCAGGTGGAGGCCCTTCAACACTATGTCGCCTGCGGGAAGCCGCTGATTGCACTGCGCACCGCCAGTCATGCTTTCAAACTGAACTTCAAAGACCCGAAAGGCTTTACTGTACCTGCAGGTCAGGCGGAATGGGTCGAATTTGACCGGGACATCCTCGGCGGCAGCTACCACAACCACGGACCTAACGACGCCGGGACAGAAGTGAAAAATATGACGCCCGATCATCCCCTGTTAAAAGACGTGTCTCCGACGGAATGGCACAGCACCGGGTCCCTGTATTTCACACACCCCATTGCAGAAGACGCCACACTCCTCATGACCGGCAGCACGCCCGACCACACAGAGCCCTTAACCTGGATACGGGACGCCGCACCGGGACGAGGCAAGGTTTTCTACACCGGACTCGGTCATCCCGACGACTTCAAGGTACCCGCCTTCCGTCAACTCCTGCTCAACGCAATCCACTGGTCACTGGAATAGCGCCAGGCAGAAACAGGAAAATCGCAGGTTAGGTGATTCTATTTACCAAAAGTTCTTTTATCAATTCCAATTGCTTGAAGAGCCTTTGTTAGACCTAGCATTTTTTGCAAATGGGAAGTGAAATGCTCAATGTTTTCATCACTGTCAGCAAATCCCCATTCGTCAAGGTATTCACCCGGTTCTATTAATAGTTCCTGACACAAAATCAACACGGACTCAAGCCATTCATTTTCATCTCTGCATTGACCGGCCATCACACCCAACTCAGGACACAACGGATCACAGACCACTCTTGCCAGACAAAGTATTTCATAGGCTTCTTGTGATAACTCATCCGTATCCATGTATAGTCCCATTCATCAGCATCTACTTTGAACTTATGACGTAACAACACCTAGAGGAAGGGATTGCTACTCCATGTTCTCCTCTGCCTTTTTCTGCTGTAGATATTGCTCAGCTAAGCGTTCAATAATTGCATCTTTATAATTCTTAGACAGCCCTAAGAGAAGATAATAAAGACCAGAACCAAAGTTGAGACCTGCAAGCATAGTCGTAAACGTTACAAAGATGGCTATTTCTGCTGAAGAGTCTTCCGGGCGCGGGTTTAGAACAAAAGGCAACGTAACCATCGCAAATAAGCCTGCAAGTACCAACTGGACTATACCGTAAATTGCATATACGGGCTTGAACCTACGGATTTTTTTTATATTCCGCAACGCTTTCTCAATCATTTTATCATCAATATTCTTCATGACCAACGTCCTCCATAACTGCTGATAAGGTTCACGTTACCGGTTCGTCTGGAGAGACACCCGCCGCTACTTAAAGGACCCGCATAAAAGGCTTTAAGGGTGTCACATTACATCCTGAATACTATCAGAACGCTAACCTTGAATCAATCTGACCGGCATGATGAAGATCCCCTACCGGATACAATCCATCCAACTGGTTCCCAAATAGGAATTCGGGAAGAAGCAGTGAAACTCAACACCCCGCGTCATTCCGGTTTTTGTGTGACGAAGCATGAGGAATACAAAATACCGGAATCCATGAAGTGCGCCTTACCCCATTCTTAGACCACTGATCGCCAAATTTAAGGTGGGAATCTGTGTCTCCTTGTTCTGTGACGTGAGGGCTTTGGCTGCCTTTACTAGCCATGCCTTCGCGTAGCGTAGCGTAGCCCGTCCCCGATAGGGGCAGCCCGAAGGGGGCGGGTGCAAACCGTAGGATGGAGCGCGAAGTGTTCTTCAGGTCACGAAAACAATCGGACTTTCCACGCAGGTTTGATCCAAAATCAAGGCTTGAGTATTCGTTTCGTCATGACTGATTTGACAGGCAGCGAACTTCCTGATATTGTAGCCTTGGGCAAGAACGGTTTGTGCGTATTCTATAACGAAGACTGAATAACCGCAGAAGGAACTTA
>JAGLCZ010000311.1 GCA_023145975.1 Candidatus Hydrogenedentota bacterium
AGATGACCAAATTTCCAATTCTCTGAATAAACACCCTTGGAAACAGGCGAACGCATAGCGAACAAGGCTGCTTCGATCTGATGCGGATTCAAGTCAACACAAGCATCAAACAAACTGCGTGAAAGCCGCTGCACACCGCTACCACCCTGACGAGACAGATCGTGAGCAAAACAATTCGCATGGTAGGAAGTGGTCATTTTCTGTTCATCCGATCCTTATCAGGAACTGAATATACCTTTTCCAATCCCCTGTTCAACTTTGTAAGCACCTCTATCAACTGTTTGTCGGTCACACTGGCACCAGGTTCAAATAATGAAAAAATCCCCTCTGCCTTTCCTTCTTTTATGGCTCGTATAAATACCGCAATCGCTTGAATCTGACCATCACTTTTCCAATGTACTTCAGGATTCTTTTTCTGCTTAATCGCGGTACGAATTCCTCCCTCTAAATCTCCCATGTAAGCATATATACGTGACCTTACTGTAGTACTATCTGTTCGTGACTGCCCCCACATAATCCATGGGGAAATATCGAATGAAAAATGGTAAAGCGGCTCTTCTGTCGGATGAAAATAGTTGTAGGACCCTTGGTTCACACCCTCTTTCACCAATTTTCCGTTTTTGTCATATACCGCTTCCTTATGCCCATCAGGGGAAAGATAAACCTGATTTCCTTTTGCATCCATTTGTTGATGTATACACACTTCGTGAGTATTTTTTAGAATGGCATAAAGTACAGCCGTATGTTCTAAACTAATTGCTTCTTCCCTGAGCTGCTCAACAAATGGTGAAAGCAACAGGTCCTGCTCCATTACCTCCGCACAAACGTTCATTTTATCTTTGGGGAATTCAGACCCTACTGCAGCAGGAATGAGCATAGACACCAATAAAAATACCATGTTTCGTTTCATCTGCTTAATCTTACTATTTAAAATATACAGCAACGGTTAGCCATCCTGCGGAAGATAACACACAATATACTACCCAAGAAAAAAATGAAATCCAAAGTGAATTGACCCTATTATATCAAATATAAAATATCTGATATAATAAATACCGTACTTTCTTTTGTATTCTTTGCATTTTCAACAATTAAATCTCAGTAAATTTAACGGTGGCTTTACCCTCTTTATTTGCATTAAATCCCTTATAAACGCGACAATAGGGGGTACATGTAAATATTTGACCCCTTGCTCTCACAAGGCTTGTTTTGTTACGCATCCTCCCAAGCCTATATAATTAAACTGAGCATCTGAGGTTCAATACGCTATAACCCAGCAGGGAGACGCTGATTCTTGTTTCAAAAATTGTTAAAAAAACTTTTCGGTACCAGTGCCGAACGCGACATAAAAAAACTATACCCATTGCTTGAACAGGTAAATGCCCATGAACGGCGCATCTGTGTTATGAGCAATGATGAACTACGCGGACAAACCGGTATTTTCAGGGAACGCATCAGCGGCGGAACAACCCTTGACGAACTGCTTCCAGAGGCTTTTGCCGTTGCCCGTGAAGCCGCCAAACGTGTGGTTGGGCTGCGCGCATTTGATGCCCAGGTACTTGGCGGTATTGTGCTGCATCATGGCGGTATTGCAGAAATGGTTACGGGGGAAGGTAAAACATTGGTGGCAGTATTACCCTGCTACCTGAACGCAATCATGGGAAAAGGCGTTCATATGGTCACCGTGAATGACTATCTGGCGCGACGCGATGCAGAATGGATGGGACCGATTCATCGTTTCCTTGGGCTTACTGTGGGAATGATCCAGCATGACATGCAGATTTCGGAACGTCAGAGCGGCTACCGCTCAGATATTACCTATGGTACCAATAACGAATACGGATTTGATTACCTGCGGGATAACGGATCACAATGGAAAGAGTATTGCGTCCAACGAAAACTGAATTACGCCATTGTTGATGAGGTAGACTCGATTCTTATTGACGAAGCACGTACCCCGCTTATTATTTCCGGGCGTCCGGAAAAAACTTCGGATATGTATCTGAAAATAGATGACGTGGTACGCAATATTCGACAGGAAATACATTTCACGGTAGATGAGAAACAGCATCAGATTATCCTGACGGACGATGGCATGGAAGCCTGTGAACGGCTGTTAGCTATTGAAGACCTTTACACCGATGAAAATATCGGCTTTGTACACATGATTGAGCAATCCCTCAAAGCACATAATTTCTTCAAGCGTGATGATGAATATATGGTGCGCGACAATGAAGTGATGATTGTGGACGAATTTACGGGACGCGTCATGGAAGGACGACGTTATTCCGATGGACTGCATCAAGCCCTTGAAGCGAAAGAACGAGTACCGCTGCGCTTTGAATCTCAAACTATCGCATCCGTCACCTATCAGAACTACTTCCGCATGTATAACAA
>JAGLCZ010000312.1 GCA_023145975.1 Candidatus Hydrogenedentota bacterium
TCGGCATCCGCCTTTGTTTTTCTTTGGCGTGGACGGTACAAAGTGTTTGCTGACTTATATGCAGTGATTCTATGGTAAAATATGGATGTAAAGCAGGTGCAAAACAAAGAGTTTTGCAGGTTTGGGTTATTTGCGTTAACGGGAAAAGGTAACTGAGATTATGCGTTTGTTTACATCGGGTGTACGGTTCTATTTGAGTGTGGTGCTTCTTCTGCTTGCCGGTGCCGCCAGTGCTCACGATCCGGTTCCCGGTCCTGATTTCGAAGGCTGTCGCCTTATGAATTATGGCTCGGAACCCTATGCTCCCTTTCCTCGATTCAATCTTATGGATGCCGGGGGGCCCGTATTGTATTGGCCTGTAGGTTATTATGATTTTTGTGCGTATATGGACACGGTTTACTGTTCATTACCAATTGTGGAAGCGCAGATGAATGACCCTCGTATTACAGAATTTTCCGAGATTATAATTTGTCATTCTTGTGATCTGAATGGACCGCTGGATTCATCGGAAGAGATACCCTTTACTCCCAATGGCGTGCCTGATGGGCAATATGAGCTTGGCGTATTAGCGGGCATACTGAATGATCCTGCCCATCCGCTGCACGCGACAGCTACCTCTGCTTTTAAATATAATTTTCGTAAAATGAAGGATGTTCTTATTATTGCTCTGCGTGATTATGAAGATGGTGATTTGCGTAATATGTTAAATGCATTTGCCCCTCATCTTGTAGGTGCCTTGGCGGCACTTCTCGCGGGGTATGTCACTATGGGGGATGAACAGACGGATGCTTCGATGGATGAATTGTTTATTCTTCTTGAATCTGTGGGGGTTGAACCGTGGGAAGGTGGTATCGGTGCAAATATGCGGTCAGAGCCGGAAACAGGACCTGATGGCGATGCCAATATTGATAGTTTTAGCAACCGGGTGGCATATTATTGGTATGTAGGTGTTCACGACTATACGCCGGAGGAATATGTTCAGGCCGCTATTGACGCAAGTATCAAAATGCAATTGCTTACGGTTTCAGGCGGTGGAGTTCACATTATTGGTACCGATTTTTTACTGGAGTCTTCCCTTCTTGGTGCTGCTGCAGCCTCACCCTATGCGTGGTATAAAGGCGTGACGGTATTGCCTTTGGAAGAGGCTGCTTCTCTAGGTATTCTGAATGCGACGGGAGATGATACGGGGCAATACACAGTTGAAATACAGGCAGACCTAACTTTTATGGAAGATACGACTCTCCTGCTTAGTGCCACTGCAGATGTTGAGGTACTTCCGCCGGATTTAACACCACCGGAGATACTTTACTGTCCAGCGGACCAGAATCTTACTGCGGATGCTGACTGTATGGCAGTTGTTCCCGATTTTGCCGCTGAGATCGTTGCCCAGGATGAGCGAACTGCTGCGGAGAATCTAATCATTGTGCAATCGCCTTTGGCAGGAAGCACGGTCAATTCAGGAGATACGACCATCACAATGACCGTGTTTGACGAGGCTGGAAACAGTGTCTCGTGTCAGGCAGTACTAACTGCGTCGGATATAACGCCGCCGGTTATTACGCTTCTTGGCGGTACAGAGGTTATTGTGCAATTACATAACTCTTATGCCGATGCGGGTGTATCCGCTTTGGATAGTTGTGATGGCGACTTGACTGCTGCAGTTACGGTTGTTGGTTTGCCTGTGGATACTGATGTCGTAGGAACGTTCTTTATCACGTATGATGTACGTGATGTGGTAGGTAATGACGCAGAGACTGTTACACGTACCGTAAACGTAGTGGATACAGCATTTCCGTATGCTGAATTCGTCCAGGTTATTTCAGAGCATACGGTTCAGATTACATTCAATAAGAATATGGGAAGTGGTGTTTTGCTGCCCGCTAACTATACTGTTTCAGGAACAGGACGGGGCATCTTGAGTGAGAATCCTGATACGGTAACATTATTAGATGCAAGAAACTACCTCTTATCCTGGGAATGTCCGGGAATTATGACAAATGGGGGTAGTATTACAGTTACAGTAAATGCGGTTGTGGAAGACGAATCAGGAAAGCTCATGACCGCTCCTTTTGAACGTACTCATGTTGGCGGTGCGGTTGCTGTGTCGCCGGTCATTACTCTTTTAGGTTCCAACCCGCAGACCATAGAGTGTGGCGATGAGTATACGGATCCCGGTGCTGCCGCTGCAGATGTCTGTGGTATTGATCTCGGTGAGGTGATAGATGTAGGCGGTGCGGGAGTTGACCCGCTTATACCGGGAGTTTACCAGCTGACATACGATGTTAATGATGGGGCACTAAATGCTGCCGATACGGTAACACGTAGTGTTATTGTGGCTGATACAAGCCCGCCGGTGATAACGCGTCTTGGTAATCCCACCGTGGTTATAGAGTGTAATTACTTTTTTATGGATGCAGGCGCGACGGCTTCGGATGCTTGTGATGGCGAGTTGACAGCAGAAATCATAACCACAAATCCTGTGGATACAGCAGTTCCGGGGATATATGAAGTTCGCTATAACGTTGTAGATAGTATGGGATTGTCAGCGGAAGAAGTGATACGCACAGTGACTGTTCAAGATACGACG
>JAGLCZ010000313.1 GCA_023145975.1 Candidatus Hydrogenedentota bacterium
GGACATCCCGCTAAAAAAAGGAGTGCCAACACTACGGCTACACTATATATCGCTTTTATTTTCATACTATAACCTCGATTACTATGATTTTCTACTTCATACGACCACGCTGTAATAGTATACCACAGCATGGAAACGAGCGAGTTTAATAATTACCGGGGTTTATGCCCATAGTCTACAGCAGTTTCTCCAGAATCAAAATCAACGACAACAGTCGTGCCGTCGCTATAGGTTGTTTTCTGATGGCGATACCCTTCTCCGAGGAACTCGTGGCGGGTCATTTCAAGGAAGGTGCAGTGTTCTGCCAGTGCGGCAATCTCAAGGGTTTGCTGAATCTGCTCTGTATCGGCATGGGGGCTCAGATAAGGGAGACCCGCGTTAAGCATACAGTGTAACCGCCCTGAATCCCCATTGGGAATACCCCAGCCGCCCTCTTCGCCCATAGACCAGGGAATAAGAATCGAATCATGATATACCAGACTGAATAAGGGAACCGGAACAGCACAGGCATCCCCACCGCCAATATTGGGATAGGTGGGGTAGGGGGCATGATGTACCAGATCCAGGGAAGCCACCAGGTAATCGGCAGGTTCTTCAGAACTGACCACATAGCCGCGGGCACGTAACAGATCAAAGCAGTCCCGACGATACCGGGCGCATTCGGTTCGGGTCACAGGCGTTGCTGACTGAAAGCTTTCCTCAAGCGGCACGACAGCAAATACATCCAGATACGCACCACGCACATCAATACCCCGGCTGGCGAAGCGATCGTGATTGCGACGCACATACTCAGGGGCAAAGCGAGGACTTAGGATTGTTTGCGGACCGCCACACCAGACACTATGCTCCTCACGCGACCCATCCAACCGTGTTACCGTCATACGGTCATCAAAGGATACCGCGTTCAAATAATAGTCCCGATACTGATCATGTACTGCAAATAGATAGCCTATATCGGAGCAAGTATCGGCGAAACGCTTCAGCCCTTCCCAGCCGCCTTGTATTTCACCGGGCGGCAGCACATCCGGATGTCCGTTGTCGTAACCGTAAAAACCCCAACCATCCAAGTGTACATAGGCGGCATCCAGCCCGTTCTTCTTCAGGGTCAGCAGTTGTTCCCGCAGCTGATCGAAAGTTTGCAGGTTATGATTTCTCTCGATCCGTTCCTTATTGAACAGCTGCGCTTCCTGTACAAAATGATACAGCGACCCGATATGTATCACGGGTCTACCTATTACCTCCGTGAGCGAAGGGGTACGCGCTGCTTTTTCGTGCAGCGATACAAACTCGCCGTGTTCCTGTACAAAACGACGGTACCGCTTCGCCATACTTACGTAAGAAGGCGCTGCATCAAAAATATAGCGAAGGGTTCGCTGATAGCGGAATTCTCCCAAACTTCCATACCAGCGCGGCGCAATACGCGTCGGTCCGTCTGCAGGATGTTTATAGCTTCCGCCGGCATCGTCCGTTGTTTCAACGATGACCTGCACGCCACCCCCATCTTGTATTTGTCCCCACCAGGGCATATAAAAGGAACGGGAATTGAACAAATCCTTTGCCTCTATCGCCTGCGCCCAATTGCCCGGCAACAGCATACCCTGCATACGGGGAATAACGGATAAGGTCTCGGGGGAATTATCCGTAACCATTGCTTTGGGCCAATTCAGATTTAAAAAGGGAACGGTGCTTTCCTGTGCCGCCATATCAAAAATAAGTTCAGTTCCGATAAGATAAGCGGTAATAGACAATTCAAAGCCCGGCAATTCGGGAAAGTCCGAAAATACCAGCGTCATACCGACACTGTATCCAGTATTGAAGGACGCAGCTTCAATCACTGCTGCATCCCCCAGACCACAATGCTTCCTCTTGAAATTCAGGTCAAATTTGTCGCCCGGCTCGAATTCCCAATCGTGATCAAAGGCCTGAACCGTCATCGCCAAGGTGTGCCGATCTATACGCAGTACAAGTTTTTCTCCTGCAACCTGCCAATACCCGTCTGTTTCCTCGAATTGTCCAATAGGAAGCCGGGGACAATCCTTGGCGTTTTTCCATAACCACTGACGTTCCGCATCAACCGCATAATACAACTCGTTAAACGCCTCTTCGTCCTCTATTTCCTGCTTCAGCAGCTCTAGCAACTTTTTCAGGCGGGTCTCTTTTTCTTCAAGCAGGGATTCACTAACTGTAATCGCTTCCAGCCGTTCCACATGAAATACCAGGGTTTCAATACGGGACTCTAACGAGTCACCAGCAGAAAGCATACTACAAAGCAAAATAACAACTGACACCATGGTTCGTTCTCCTATCAAGCCTACCTTTTTAGATCGCAGTCCACCTATCATACCGATGCAGGTAAATCATACACCTCTCCCCGAAAAATCAACAATTTCTGTAAAAAAACAATCATGTATAATGACAACCCCACTGTTTACAACTAGTTATATTGAATATACCATGACCATGAGGCTTCTCATCACCCCTATCTTAGTAATATAAAACCTGCGTGCGGAGTCGCCGGACTCGGGAGTGATGACAACGGACACGAGCGGGATGACACTGGACACGGGAATGATGACGCCGGACCTGTGCCGGAAGAAAAAATAAAAGCGACACCGTTCACAAGGAATCGGTGCCGCTTACCAAGGAGATAGGTGACCACACCTACCAACTGCAGAATAGTCTACAATACCTCCCT
>JAGLCZ010000314.1 GCA_023145975.1 Candidatus Hydrogenedentota bacterium
CATGTCCTTATTATAGCATAACTAGTACTTAATGTCAAGTGTAATATTTTATTTTGCATGGCTATATATTGAAATTAATATAGCACCGTAAGTAACTAAACAGAAAAGAGTTATAGGGCAAATCGTTCCATTTTGGAAACACAATGTCCGACAAGAAACGGTGACTGCTATTTATCAATACTCTTATAATTCATGTATTAAACAGGTGGCTGTCCCCTATTTCTATGTTAATACAAAATGTTCCTGCTGCAATGGCATGATATAATCTGATCGGTAAATACAAGAGGGTATGCACATGAAGAAGCGCAGATATCTGTTTTACACTGTAATGGCCTTATGCATGGTGTTCATGGTGACGGTGTTTGCCGGATGCATGAAAACCATGGATGATCTTTATAAGTCCAACGACATCCCGGAGGCTGAGCGTCTTGAAATTCTGCACAAGGATCTCAAAAAACTAGGAGGCAATCACCACGATGCGTTTCTGATGATTGGTGGCATTGGGAATGAGACATCAGTCCCTATCATTCTCAAAGCGCTCAAGCCCTATCTGACTCCTGGACCTCAAGTTTGTACGGCGGGGCACGGTCTGGAAGCATTAGAAATGATTACCAACCATACTCCCGGAAAGGACTACGGTGATTGGGAAAAATGGTGGGAAATCCATAAGGGCGAAGACAGGGAGAAATGGGTACTTGATGGATTCAGAATTGCTGGATTGCCTGTTGCTTCGCCGCCAGATAAAGAATTTGTCAGTGCTCTGGTTCGTACACTGGCCAGTGAGGAGGAGCATCTTTGTTTCAATGCCCGAAAATGCCTGGATGAAGCACCGAGGGACTTGGTAGAGGCATGTGTTACAGCCTGTTCTGCTTCTGATGACGAGCAGGACAGACTGGGATCTGTTGCCTGGCTTGGTGAAACGGAATTGGTTTCCATGGGGTTGGAGGAGCACGATCCCGCAACTGAGGATGACGCAGAGATCCTCCGTGAGTTGGCTGCTGACGCTAATGCAAAGGTACGTGAGTCTGCATTGGCGAAGCTCAACTCTCACCTACGTGCCGCCACGATGGCGAGTGGAGACGATCTTGTGATCTGGAAGAAGACGATCGGCTCACATATAACAGTGGTTGCCGCTGGTCTTGATGAATCACACCTGCTTATAGGGCTGGAGGCTAAACCTCGGATGGGAACGAAATCTCAACTCCTGAATTTTGACATAAACTCAAAGGAAGCGGACTGGGTGTTCGCGTGTCCGTCAGTAGTAAATAGTGTGCCTGTGTTGAGTGGGAACTCGATTTTCTTCTGCTGTGACGATGGTGCGGTATTATGCGTGAACGCCTCGACCGGTAAAGAACTGTGGCGACAGAAGACGGAAGGTCATCCGTGCTATCGACCCATGAATAAGATCCTTCTGATTGAGAATATGGCGATAACTACGATGCGTCAGTATCTATGGGCATTCGACCGGGAAACGGGAAAGATCTGTTGGAAGCTTGACCTACATCCATCCCAAAAAGATAGTCCATCCCAAGTCGGCTGTTTCGACTATGCCTCGGGTCACATTTTTGTGCCCAGCTTCGAGAACAAGATCCTGAAGGTCACACCCAAGGGATCTGTCGTTGCAGAATACACGGCAGAGTCTAAGTATTCATACCGGATCAAAGCGTACGGCGACCGTATTCTCGCCACGATACGTGAGGGAAGTGAGGTCTACTACTGCGCTTTCACGCATGACCTCGAACTACTGTGGAAAACCGAGGTCGAGGAGATGACAACTGGTGGTGGTTCCTGTGTCATAAATAACAAGATCATTGTTGGCATGGGAATGAGCACAATGGCTCTTGACATCACGACTGGTGAATGCTTATGGAAGGAGCCTGAAAATTTTCAGGATAAGGAACCAACTGGTATTATTGGGGACAATTTCCTCACGATAGGATCTCGTTTCAGGCTTGAATTGAGGGCTGCAGAAAATGGTGAAGTCCGATGCACATACCCCGTGGAACCATTCCCTAGCACCCGTGCGCACGTTACGAGTGACCTGATTGCCATACCAGACATGGATGGGATGCTGTGGCTTCTGAAGATTCCCGAGGGGGTATGATTAACATATGTAGTTGATCGAAAGAGATTCAATCAAGGAAATCCAGGGACAGACTATGGAATAAATTGAGTTCTGCTGTTTTTTGTGTTCTGTTTTTCTTACAGCACCCAGCCTTCCCGATATGGAGGATTGATATGTGCCGTTGCTTTAGCATTATCTTTGAACGATAGTGTTTCTGCATCCCAGCGGAGTGTAGTGCGTGGAAAACGTTTGGCAATGTTACCGAGGAGTGCTGTTTCAGTGAGCGGTCCGGAGTAACTGAAATCAGCCCCTGCGGGCGTACCATTTTGACAGCCCCGTACCCAGTCCATCTCGTGGGAATCAGGAACACGCTCAATGGTTTCCGGGGGCGGTGTAAACGCAGCCATCCGCTCTTTGGGAAGGAGACGCGGACTGTTGCCATAGGTACCACAGGTGAGCAGCCCTTCTTCGCCGATAAACAATGCCCCGCCTTCTCCGTCCCCGAGATCGCGAAGATTTTCTACTTCCGGATGGCGTGGAGGTTCCAGTCCATCGTACCAGGATACCGTAACAGGCGGCATATCTCCCCGTGCAGGAAACTGGTAACGCACAATGGTTGCAATAGGATGGGTTTCATCATTGAGATTTGTACTGCTTGCTTCTATAGTTTCCGGTGCCCCCAGATTGAGCGCCCATACTACGGGGTCCAGGGTGTGTGCGCCGCGGTCGCCCATCATACCGCACCCGAAATCCCACCAGCTACGCCATGTGCGTGGATGATACGTGGAATGGTAGGGGCGGTGGGGTGCAGGGCCAAGCCATAGATCCCAGTCAAGTGTATCGGGAACAGGCGGCATATCTTTTGGACGTGCTCCCAGCGGGGAGCTCCAATAGGCGTGTCCCCAGGGATAATAACTGAGACTGCACCAGGTAACTACTTCATGTACTGCACCGATGGCACCTGCGGCGATCCATTCACATACCTGTCGTGCATCCTGACCGGAGTGCCCCTGGATTCCCATTTGGGTACATACGCCCGTATCCCTTGCCGCTTCGGCGAGTTTACGTGCTTCGAATACGTTGTGGGTCAGCGGTTTTTGGCAATACACGTGTTTTCCTGCCTGCATTGCTGCCATGGCAATAACCGCATGGGTGTGATCAGGCGTGGCAATGAGTACAGCGTCTATATCTTTCTGCTGCTCCAGCATAACCCGGTAATCCTTGTATACTGCCGCCTTTGGATATTCCTGAAAAGTTTTTGCGGCATATTCGGAATCCACATCGCATAACGCCACAATATTCTGTGATTGCAGATTTCGTAAATTTGCTGCGCCCATACCGCCGACACCGATGCCCGCAATATTCAGTTTTTCACTGGGTGCAGCATGAGCCGTTCCGCCCAGTACATGCCTTGGTACGATATGAAATAATGCTGCCGCTGTCGCTGTCTGCGCAGTTGCCCCGAGAAATTTACGACGATTAATCTGCTTCATATCCGAATTCCTTCTTCGTTAATTCTGTGCCAGCCAAAGTGCCCAGGGTAGAAAATCGTAATCAAAGTTATCCGGTGTCCTGGAGGCATCAAACGCCTGGAAGACCATTTTCAGTTTATAATTGTCAATCTCAAGATACTGATCATAGCCGCTCCGTATCAATTCGGGATGACTTACCTGATTCAGAGCCACTGGGTTTCCTTCTTTGTCCCGCAGTTGAGGTGCATCTGCAAGGAATTTGTTGTCTGTGGGTTCCATTCGCGTCCAGGGACCCTCCAGCTGATCTGCTGTCATGGCAAACATAAATCGGTTTCTGCTGTCCCAGTAGTTTTTACGTGTTGGATGTGAATACGCACCTTCCAGGAGTGCCAGATAGCGTCCGTCTTCTTTCACCCGATAGATATGACTGGCTTCGTGTAAATGCCACGGACCGATATCATCCTCTCCCTGTGCGGAAGCGGCAATTTCCTTTTTTTCCGGATTAAATCCGTCAGGAAAATCTTCCAGCGGGGACTCAATACGGAACATGCGGTGGGTGTGATCGGTATAAAACAGGTGTGCTTTGGTTTTGTCGCAGATGATCCAAAAATCAATCCAGAATGGATTGGATCCGGCGCGTTCTTTCATAAATGCTTTTGGTTTTGACCATCCTTTTACATCTTCAATATCAGGATTAACCAGGTAAACCGGCTGCAGTTTATGTGCTTTGCCGAGATCTATATGACCGATAAGATACCAGAGGCGGTGCGGTTCAAAATAGAATACCTGTACGGCAATGACATCCTCTTCTACAACCTCTTTGAACAGGGTACGGGGCGCGGTGTTCAGTTCTTCCAGGGTTGCAGCCGCTACATAGCCCAAGCCGGTTTCATAGACACCTTCCTCCTTATGCGGCTTGCTCGTGTAGAACATATGATAGCGTCCCTTATGATAAACAATGGAGGGATCCTTGACGGCAATTGCATCAAATGCACCTGCAGGTCCGGGAGTAAATATAGATTCGCTAACGGTCCAGACATCGCTCATAATAACTTTCCTTTCTGTATTTTCTGCAGTAAGGGCTAAAGTAATGCCAACGAACAACAGTATCAGGAATACCGTTTTTCCTGTGAAAGTATTTTGAAATAAAATTATACGTTTGATTTGTATGTTCATCGTTTTTTCCAAATCCGTGATTTACTTTATCTATGCCATAGTATCATTATTGGGAATTGTACGTTAAATAAGTGTCCAGTATCATCTCTTGGAATTGGTATGCGCAGGTTCAAGACAAGTACGGTTTCGTAAAAAGTGAGCGCAGGAGTGCATATATTTTTTTAGTTCGGCAGCAATAAGTTACAATGGTATACCCTTTTGTTCTATGGTATTTGGAACGTAATTTTTTCTGTTGGGTAAAAAGATTACAGAGGACTGGTTAGCTGGACTGAAGGGTAGAAAGACAACTGGAAATAAAAGAGAGGTATAAAAATGATCGTAAGAATAGGTATGTTTTCCTTATCCCTTTTGTTGTTGGCTGGATGTCAGCATTCCCGTGTATCGGAAACGATTGATCTGTTTGAAAGCTGGCATTTTGCGCCGGATGAGCAGGGCGTTGGTTTTGCTGAGGAATGGCATTCCCCTCAATTTGATGATTCTCAATGGGATACTATTGATGCGGGATTGCGTTGGGAGGATCAGGGGTATCGGGAATTGGATGGTTTTGGCTGGTATAGGAAAAGGGTTGAAATTCCAGCAGGTTGGGAAGGGCAGGAAGTATGGATAAAATTCGGCGGGACCAATGATGCGTATACTTTATTCATCAATGGAGAAAGCGTAAGTTCTTTTGGTGCCGCGAACATTAGTTTTGCCAGCAAGCCCTCTTTTTCGAAGGTGACAAAATATTTGAATTATGGGAAGTCCAATCTCATTGTAGTACAGGTAAACGACTGGGGAAACAGCGGTGGTTTATGGCGATTGCCGATAGTGATAACCACCGATGCAAATGAAGTCAATAATCTATTCAAGCCCATGTCGGCAACACGATATACTCCGGAGGATTTAGGATACCAGCTTTTTTGGGAGGATCAATTTGAGGGCGATACACTGGATAGTGAAAAGTGGGCGGTTAGAGGAGAGGGTCCCCGGGCGGTTGGTTTTGTTTCGTCCGAGGCAGTAAAAGTAAAAGACGGATTTTTGGAATTGGCAGCCTTTGTGAAAGATGATGCTATTCTGGTTGGTGCTGTTGGTACGCATAACCGTTTCATGACGAAATACGGCTACTTTGAGTGCCGTGCACAGCTTCAGAAATCAGCGGGGAACTGGTCGGCATTTTGGATACAGTCCACGGGTATTTCCCAGGGCGAAGATCCCGCTGTCTATGGCGTGGAAATAGATATTATGGAGTACTTCAAAAAAAGTGGAGAAGATATCGTTTCCCACAATCTTCATTGGGCATACGGTCCCAATCAACAAACCGTAGGTGCTCTGGAAAGTAAGCGTGAGGGAATCAGTGAGGGCTTTCATACTTTCGCTGTAGAGTGGACCCCAGAGAAGTACGCATTTTTTGTGGATGGCTATAAGTACTACGAGGTTACACGCGCCATATCTCATGTTGAAGAATACATGATTCTCAGCATGGAACTGCCGGGTACTATGGAAGCATTAAAGGATGCGGTATTCCCGGACGTTTTCATTGTCGATTATGTAAAGGTGTACAAAAAGAAATAGATTTTAGATACAGGAAATTGTATTTGTGCTGCGGGAGACTATCAGGGCTGCTGCTGCCGTTTCCTAAAACACCAGTCATAGATGCCTGTCAGTATGATGATTAGGAAAAGGAAGGCACCGACCATGGGGATAAGAATATAGAACGCCCCGATATAATCCCGGAAAATACGTCCATTGTGTATTTCGAAGAGATAGGACCATAGGGGCATTCGATAGCGTTTCAGCACGGTATCCGGCATCGTAAATCGCTTTTGGGTACTACTGGAACCGATGCCCTTAATTCCCTCTTTGAAGCCAATCACAAAGGATTCACCCGAGGGGGTTTTGAAGTAGCCGCCTACCATGAAATCGAAGGGCCCGCTCTTCGGGGTGTTATAGGGTGCATCTTTGATAATATCAGTGACCGTAGCTGTAGCGTATTCCAACTGTGAAATTCCCACAAAAGAACCGACAGTATAAGTTCCCCGGTCATCGCATTCGAAAACGGTGCTGCCCATAGGTCCTGTGTCAATGGGAAAATCAATCGCTTTGAAGGGTTGACTGAAGTCGGCGGGACCCTGCCAGAAGGAGGTGGTTTCGATGGTAATCGTGTTGTCCATAGGATTGTAGAGAGCATTATTGATTGAGTCGTGCCACGGGTTGGAGGGCCAGGAAGCAGGATATAGGCTTCGCGGAACATTTTTACCCATGAGAACCGTAATAAGTGGTGGACGCATAAACAGTCCCGTTACACCGATGACGAGAAAAATTGCGGCAACCCAGATACCCAATTTTATATGGTAGCGCATAAAAAAACTATACGTCCGGCTAGTGATATGCGGTGTGACAGCCGATGCACGTCGTTTTTTTCGCCATGGAAAATACCACATATATAGTCCGGAAACACTGAAAAAAATGAGCAGCAGTCCAGCACAGTCGAAAAGAAGACGTCCTGGAAGCCCCCATATTTTTCCATGATGCAGGACAAAGAAAAATTGCGGCAGGGGAACTTTGACCTCTTTTTCGATGCACTGTAAAGTAATAGGCTTAAATGTTAGAGTATCGGATATCGGACTTTGGTAAGCATGGGAAGCGGTAAATACAACGATATTATTCTTTATATGCAGGATACTGCGTACCGGGGATGCTTCATGTCCGAGATTGAGAGGATGCCATAGCCCCGTACTAAGTTCACAGACAAATAATCCGGCGTTTGTGCCGGCGAACAGGCGGGCAGTACCTTCTTCAAGCAGTAGCGCATCGTGGGTACGTCGATTTTGTGGGGATTCAGGAAACCCTTCCGTCATTACTGCGAAAGTTTCTCCCCCATCACTGCTTTTCCATACGCCCTGTGATCCCCAGGTAAAGGCGAGTTGCGGGTTGTGGGAGGAAAAGATCATCGAGCGGAGTGTGCCGCGGTTCCATGCTTCAAGTTGATAGGAGGGCGGTATCATACTTCGCGGCACCGACAAGGTATGAAGAAGCCCGGGGTGATTCAGCAGAATACCTGTAGTACCTTCGAGTACCAAATAAAGCAATAGTACCAATCCAAGATATTTATGTAACCCTTTGGATATACGAAAAACAAATCCCATCAAAACACTTTCACTCGAAGATGCCCGCAGACGGTATACAGTATATTAGTCGACATTTTCATAGGCTCCCAGAAGTCCTGCTATGTATTGATTGACAGGTTGTTTATTTTCGCCGTTTCCATATTTCATAAACGATACATGCCCATCCATAAACAATACGTTTGCACCTCCCGGTACATGGTTAAAACTCGATGGAAGTGTGCTGATTCGATCAAACATGACAAAGGCCGTACTTTGTGCCGCAGCCCCGGCACCTGCATTATTAATATCTGTAATCAGAAAGCGCTCGATGCCCTCACGCAGACGATATACAATTTTGCCGCTGCCGTTTCCAAGCTCGGGATAGCCAAGTTTGGACAGATCAAAATCGTGGTCAGAGGGGCTGGGATCCAGTTCAGGTGCAGGTGGCGGCGGCATTGCATTGGTGGCGGCGGCAGCATAGGTGACAGCCATCTGAAGCGCTGCTTCGCCGGGTGCCGTAGAGATACTGCTTGAAGGCGGTATCCAATTCACTGCCGCTTCGTGCGGGTCGTCGCCATTGCATTTGTCAAGTATCCACCCCATGTAGTAGTAGGACTGGCTGACGAGGTTCATACCCCGGTTGGGATCGGTTTCGCTCCCGGTGCCTGTACCGGGAAACAGATACATAATTTCCCAATCACCTGTTTCCGGATTTCTAAGGTCATCGACGGTGACCGTTGCGCTTGATGGGCAAACGAACAGGGACGGATCCGTCAGGTATTCAGGGAAGATATCTTTGATCCGGGGAGCAGCTGACACAATGAATGTATCGCTAAAAGGAGGGGAACCACTTTTTAGGGGCACCCGACCTATCTGACAACAAGGCCATTTCTCGCCATCACTTTCGTTGGCATACATCTTGAAAATAATTCCAAACTGTTTCAGATTATTTTGACAGGAGGAGCGGCGTGCTGCTTCACGGGCACGTGCCAATGCAGGCAGCAGAATGGCGGCTAAAATACCAATGATGGCAATGACCACCAGCAATTCAATTAATGTAAATCCCTGTTTTCTCATGATATACGTAGTATCCTTTTTGAATTTACAGATGATGTTAATAACTGCGGCGTATTCTCGCAGGCGGAACGCCCATTCCCTCGCGATATTTGGCAATGGTGCGACGGGCAGCATTGGTTCCTTGTTTTTTGAGTAAGTCGCTTATCTTTTGGTCGCTCAAGGGTTTGTGCTTGTCCTCAGCATCGATGATATTTTTAAGCAGGGCACAAATGGCGGTGGAAGATTGTGATTCCCCATCATCGGAACGTAATCCGGCAGAGAAAAAGTATTTCAGTTCAAAGAGACCCTGAGGAGTTTGAATATACTTACCGTTTACCGTGCGCGATATAGTGCTTTCATGGAGCCCAACCTTATTTGCCACCTCTTCCAGTGTCAATGGCTTCATGTATTGCTCACCTTTTTTAAGAAACATCCGCTGCGTATCTATGATGGCCTGGGCAGTTTTGCGAATGGTTTCCTGTCGCCGCTCGATATTGCGTACCAGCCAGCGTGCCGACCCGAGATTTTCCCGAACATAACTACGTTCTTCCTTCGAAATCTTTTTGCTGCGTACTTCTTTGATATAGGCATCATTAATGGCAATGGACGGCATGGCATCAGCGGTAAGTACAACGATAAAATCATCCTCGATTTGTTCTACAAGTACTTCCGGCGTGATATAGGCAGGGACTGCGCTGCTGTACGCCTGACCCGGCCAGGGTTCGAGATGGCGGAGGATATTTTTTAGCTCCTCCACCCGTTCCGGGGAAATATCCATCGTGTGTGCTATTTGGCGGATGTGCCCTCGCGTCAGTTCGTCCCAGTGTTTGCACACAAGCGTCTTGAGCTGCTCCTCCTCGGGATATTCAGCTTCAATCTGTAAGAGAAGACATTCTGCAATATCCGCCGCCCCCACCCCTGTCGGCTCGAATTTTTTAATGGTGTCCAATACGGCGTTTACATCTGAATCAGAAATCTTCATTTCCCCGGCGATTTCGGTGATATCCCCGCTGAAGTAACCGTTGCTGTCTATATCGCCAATAATGATGCGCTCCCCAATCTGATATTCTTCGGGGGTGGTAGCGGTAATACGCATTTGGTCAAGCAGGTGGGCGCGCAGCGACTCGCTTTGGGTGATGGAATCCTGATAATAGCGATAGGTTTCGTCCGAATCTGCATTGCGCGAAAAATCCACGCCTTCACGGTGGCGGTCTGCTCCATACCAGTCATCATCTGACCCTGTATCGAAGTTAATTTCGCCCTCTGAACGATCCAGCACAACCTGATCATGCTCCTGTTCCTGTTGCTCTTCGCTATTTGCATCATTGGAAACCGGGGCAGCTTGCATTTCGGACAGTGTTGTTTCACGGGTAGTTGTACGGTCCAAAAACGGATTTTCTTCAAGGCTTTGTTCGATAAACTGATCGAGCTCGATACTGTTCATTTGAAGCATTTTCAGAGACTGCTGCATCTGCGGCGCAAGTATTTGCCGCTGCTGTTGTCTCTGTTGTTGTTCAAACCGTATCATAGCCTATAATATCCATTTGTAAATACTGTGCGTAGACTCGAAAAAAATAGTAATACATTCCCGTGTACTCTATTGTACTCTATAATCGGGAATTTGGGCAACAGAAAGGGAGAAGCGTTGGCATGAAATACATTTTATTATTAATGTGCTGTATTGTAATAGCGGCTGAAAATACCGTTGCAGAAGAGGATTCTATTATGTATTTTGATATGGGTGCCTGGGTTGCTTCGAATCCCGGGGATACGGTATTGCACTATGATGCCTTAAAGATGACTGCTGCTCTGCAGGGCATTGTAAATAGAGATACACCCCATTTACTCATTCGTTTTCTTGAAGGAGAAGGTGCTTCAGGTCCCATTAACACAGATGATTACTGGCTTGAAATTATACGTAATCGCTGGCAGGACATGGGGGTCGTAAAAAAAGAAAATTCGATGAAGGAGATGCTGAAAAAGTTTAATAGTTTTGTGAATGGTTGGGTAGTATGGGATCCCGCCGTTCCTGCTACTGCAAATGTAGCTGCTACCATTTGTGGTGTAGAAAATCTATTGCCCATACGCGCAGGCAGTCCCTTATTCGATTACCTAAAAGAGCAAGGTGTTGACATTGCAGTAAAAAAGTCATTGGTGGGTCTTTTTGACGGCAGTGAATCCGGCAGTGCGAAATGCGATGCCTATCTTTGGGCGAAACGCGAATACCTGGATACAGGGAAATGCCACCCTGCTTTGATGGCTTTTTATATCGACGGGTATACACAGCAGCCGGAGAAAGAGGGGTTTCATTATGATGATTTGCCCAATACTAAAGTTGCTAATCATGACTACTATATTGCTAACCGCGCTTTTTTTATGGATTTGCTTATATGGTCAGACGAAACACCCGTGGATGATCCTGAACAGCCGCTCGGTACAGACTATAATACCCTGGTAAAACTACTCGAAGCGCAGTATAAGCGTAGCGAAGGAAAGGCATTTACCTGTATTGGCGGTTTTGTGTCCTGGAATCTGAAATATACGAACTATGGTTTTGCAGGGGGAAGCCATGAGCCTGTAGCTACAGAATGGCAATATATTTCTCTGTTCGGGGCGCATAATGCCATCCTTGATGCGGACGCTTTGGGATTGGCATGCCTCCCCAACACTTCTGCCTATCGTCATTATCCTTTGCGCAAACAATACACACAACATAAACGTCCTGTACCGCAACCTCTGGAAAACAAGACGTATGTGTTGATTTATATGGGCGACTACGATTCAGCAGCGTGGTTGTCCCGTAGTATGCCTCGTGTTTGGGATGATCCCGCCCGGGGTGAAATACCTATTGCGTGGGCATTTAACCCGAACCTGTCAGACCGCGTCCCGTATGTGTTTGACCATATTTATGAGACGGCTTCTCCTAACGACTGGTTTATTGGCGGCGATTCCGGTGCAGGGTACTTGAATCCGAATCTTCTTATTGGGGATCGACTTGGCAGCGGTTTACCCGATGCCCTTGATTTATGGGTGGAACATAATCGTCGGTATTATGAGAAGTTTGATTATGATATTACCGGTTTTGTAATCAATGGGTTTAGCGGTGATATGCCGTTGCGGATACAGGAAGCCTACAGTTGTTTCTCGCCCAAAGGGGTGGGGATGCAGTTGGGTTTCGAAAAAGCACGGGTCAATGATACTCCCTTTATTCGTCATAACTCGGATATCTCTCCCCGCACTGAAAATATGAAGGAGGGGGCGGATCAGATGGCTTCTTTTTGTAAAGCGGACAAACCGCAATTCCTTGTGTTCCGCTGGATATTACAAACACCTACCACCTTGAAAAATATGATGACGCTGCTCGATGATCAGTATCCGGAACAGAACTGGGAGTTTTGTGACCCCTATACCTTTTTTGACCTGTACCGTAAACATCTGGAAAATATTGAGCCTGCAGAAAAACCATAGAAGACCCGCATCTTATTTTTGCAGGATAAGTTTCCGTCCTTGCGTATGTGGCAATTCGGGTGGGCATAACGGCTTCACTGAATACGAGATTGCCGCGCTTCGTTCGCTAAGAAAGTGCTTCTCCCGTTTCTTCATCATATCACCTGCGAAGCGGGTCCGGCGCTCGCAATGACGGATTGGGGAAGGAGAAGGCGGATAACGCAGAACACCCACGTCATTCCGGTTTTTAGG
>JAGLCZ010000315.1 GCA_023145975.1 Candidatus Hydrogenedentota bacterium
TTATACTGGATATCATGATGGAACGAATCGACAGCGGATATGCTGTCGCGGAAAAACTCGGCAAGGAAATTCCAATCCTGATGTTCTCGTCCATGCTCAACTCATGTGATGCCATGTTCGACCCTGAAGCCGTTCCCTACAAAGATGTCATCAGCAAACCCATTGCACCAGCAACGCTGCTGGGGAAAGTACATGAACTGATTGGGGAATAGATTTCAGCACTGACACAGCTCCCCCTCCCAACGAAGGATGCGGGAATTACATATAGGAGCAGACATATTCCATAATGCCGTCAGCAATATGGATATCAAAAGCGGAATTACCCGGCACATCAAAATAGGTTCCTGCTTCATAGGTCTGCTGCTCTTCGCTGCCGTCCAATGTTACCGTACACGTCCCGGCTATTACTTCCATGCGTTCAGGTGCATCAGTACCAAAATGATAGGTACCGGGGTAAATCAGCCCAACCGTTTTTCTGGATCCATCAGTAAACAACAGGGTATAGCTGACCACCTTGCCCTCAAAATAAACATTCGCCTTGCACAGCATGGTAACATTTTCAAATTTTTCTGTAATCTGCATTTTTTGACCTTTCTGTAAGTGCCCTTTACGACTTCCTTCTACTAAAAACAAGCCTTCTATTCAACGAAAATAATGACAGCCCTTAAACGGCTATTTTTTCAAAGAATTATGAGTAAGCAGCAGCTTCTCGCGGCTAATATTTTGTAAGCGAATCATTCCCCTTGTAGATTCCCACAGATAAATACTTGCAGAAGAAACACCAACAAGTTCCGCAAACGCCGGCACAGGAAGCTCATACTTCTTTCGTAGCGACTTTACCCATCTTCCCGTAATTTTTGGTTCCGCCTTGTGTGCTTTCGCTTTCTTTTGTTTTACAACTGATATTGGAGGTGCAGCTTCTTTGACCGCTTTTCTCGGACGTCCCCGTTTTTGACCCGTTACTTTTCGGGATGTCGTTGCGGTACGTTTAGAGACGGCCTTCTTTTTTCGCTTAGTCCCTGTAGATACTTTTTTCTCCACGTTTTTTTCCGAAGCAGGAGCCGGCGGCACTTCCTCCATATCGATATCGAATATGGCACTGATTTGGTCAGCAGCAAGAATATCTTCTCCGGCACCCTTCGAAGGCAATGCTATCTCAGTACCGATAAGTTCCTGGGCATCCACATTACGTAATAAAAATAAAAGATCAGGATGTGCATCTAAACGATTTCCAACACCATATAAAACGGCAGCAACATGCTTACACATAACAGCCCAATCAGGACAGTTACACACAAGAGTAATCTCAGACGGTTTTGGAAATAGACCCGTCTCCCGATTGGCGACAATGCCCATAACCTCGTTGGAAAGCTTTCCCTGGAGCAATTCAAGCATAGTCCCAACCCGTCCGGCACATGCCTTTTTGATCCGGTTCCACGTCTTTTTAGGTAACGTATCAATCTTAATCACTATATTATATATGCGCGAACCGCTAACCTTTGCTTCTATACATCCCGGCTGTATATCGAGATGACAAATTGAACCATTACGTGCATAGGTGCGCCCCCGGGGCAAACGATTTTCATAGTCCATAAATGACTCAAGGTGTTGGCACCATCCTTTACCCCAAAAACTTCGGGCAATAGTACGCCCTTCTATTTCGACAGGATAAATATTCTTACCTTTTTTTCGTAATTTGGCCATAGCCTTTTTTGCTTTTTCACGGCGTTCTGCCACCGAAATATAGCGTCCCCAACCTCTGTAAGCCATGGTATATCTCCTTATATAATTGTACTGGTTATGTCCAGATGAACCAACGATAAAAGTGCTTTGTCGTCTAATTCAGTAAGCTTTATTTCGCTGTTATCCGATAGTAACTCGGTCGCTAACGTCTGTTTTGCTGTGATAAGTTCATTAATATGCTCCTCAATAGTGCCGCGTGCAACAAACTTGTGAACAAGCACATTTTTCTTTTGACCAATACGAAAAGCACGGTCAGTCGCTTGATTTTCAACTGCAGGATTCCACCAGCGATCGAAGTGAACTACATGACTTGCTGCTGTCAAGTTGAGCCCCGAACCCCCTGCTTTGAGCGATAGTATAAAAAAAGGCGGTCCGTCTTCACTTTGAAACTGTTCTACTATTTTCGGTCGCTTTTTCACGGAGGTGCCGCCATGCAATATAAGCCCGTGTCGCCCGAATACCGTGGTAAGATGAGCCTCAAGCGGTTCTATAATCTCGCGAAACTGGGTAAATATCAACACTTTCTCCTGACGTGCTGCGATTTCCTCACAAATTTCAGCAAGACGTAAAAATTTTCCGCTTTCGCCGGGAACATACTCACCGGCGCCGATCGCTTGACTTGGGTGATTACAGATTTGCTTGAAACGCATGAGATATTGTAACACCAATCCCCGGCGGGCGATATTATTTTCACTACTCTTTAACGCTTCTTCCAGCGACTGCACAGACTTTTTATAAAGCCTTATCTGGCTTCGAGTCATATTACAATAAGCCAATGCCTCCGTTTTATCCGGCAAATCGGCAATGATACTACGATCGGTCTTAAGCCGTCTTAAAATATAGGGGGCAATCAATTTACGTAAAGGAGCAAATTGGTTTTCCGAACGTCCTTCCAGGTTTTTTATAAAATCCGAAAAAACCTTGGACGAACCAAGCAGCCCCGGATTTAAAAAATCAAATATAGACCACAAATCACCCACACGATTTTCGACAGGAGTACCGGTAAGGGCAATACGGGAGGATGCCTTTAATTTTTTTACCGCTTTGCTTTGTCGTGATCCCGGATTCTTGATCGCTTGCGCCTCATCAAGAATAATCATATTCCAAACTACATCGCCCAACCAGGACTGGCGGGTAGTCATTGCATAGGTTGTTATCACCATATCCACATGGGCAAGTGTTTTAAGGGGCGCACAACCAAGGCTGTC
>JAGLCZ010000316.1 GCA_023145975.1 Candidatus Hydrogenedentota bacterium
GTAAGGATGAGATGTTCTGAATAGAAAAAAATGACCCCTATAAAATAAGGACTTACAAGCGGTTTACATGAAAAAATGTGCCGCTATGGGATGACTGTGTATCCGAAAACGAAATTACCGAACGATAACGTTTATGATTCTTTGGGTTCGTCCAGCGTTGTTTCTGTAATTGTACACGCGAAAGTTTCTTCAAATGCGGCAATACAATGAGTGATGACTTCCTGCATCGGTGGTACTGCCGGCAATAGCTGTGCCAGACTGGTGATGGGTTTATTTTTGATACCGCAGGGTACAATTAACCGCCAGTGTTCCATGTTTGGATTTATATTGAGTGCAAAGCCATGCCAACTGACCCAATGCTTGATGGCAATGCCGATGGCAGCCACTTTCGCACCTTCTACCCATACGCCGGTATACTTTGGAATCCGATCCCCTTTTAACCCATACCGCCCCAGAATTTGAATCACAGTTTCTTCGAGTGTGCGCAAATACCAGTCAACGGACGGCTGCCACTGATGCAGGTTAAATACAGGGTAGGCTACCAGCTGTCCGGGACCATGATAGCTGACATCGCCCCCCCGATCCGTAGTGATTATATCCACCTTTTCCTGCGTCAATTTTTTACTGTCGCATAAAACGTGATCCCTTAGGGCATTACGCCCCAGGGTTATTGTGGGTATATGTTCGAGAAGGAATAAGGTAGAGGGAGTATCGCCAGAGGCTACTGCCTGCTGTACTGCCCGCTGTTTAGCCAGCATGGTTTTATAATCAACAAGTCCGCTCATACGAATGCAGTTTACGGAAGGGATCATAGGGCATGTTCCTTTTCGGTATTGCAGTGCACTATTATAAACTTGTGCTTTCCCATTGCCGCAAACCGAAGCGGGACAGGTAGATGGGTAATACTTGAAAAGAAGGATTGACCACAGGAACTTCTTTAACAAAAGAGCGTTTCCGTTCATTCCCGGGACCGAAGAGGAGGGTAACCGATCCCCCTTCACCGCCGGCACCATTAACTTTCCAGCCTATTGCCCCGTGTTTTCGTGCCACTTCAATTACCGCATCTGCCTCGTCGGATACCAGCGCAGGGTGGAGCGCACGCTGCGCATCAGTGTTGTCAATCATCGCTTTTCCAAAGGTATCAAAATCCCCAAGGTACAGTGCATTTTTTCCGACACGTGCAGCATGGCGCAATGGTTCCAGGCTTGACTTGTCAGCATTGGCACGTTCGAAGTTTTCGATTACTTTTCCGTGTACCTGGCTTGATGCATGGGAGTGCCCCAGATATACCAGTGCCAGTCGCCGTTCGAGTTCCCACCAAATTTGATTAGACAGACTTATCTGCGATACCGATGCATTGGGATAATGGTACATATCAATGAAGCAGATACCGCCATAAGCAGAACACAGTTGGTCTTGAATACCGCATTGTAACCCCAGTTTTTCTGTTTCAACCCGGTGTGCCATTGCTGCAATTTCATGCGGGGTCATGCGTCCCGGTGTGAGTAGATCAAGCGCTCCCAGCAAGGCGACACTAATGGCTGCGGAAGTGCCTGTCGAGCCGCCGGGTGGTGCACACGAGAACAGATTGGCTTCAAAGGAGAGATCATCCGGCAATTCCATAATGTCCAGGCAGGCTTCGAGCAACGGATGTTTTTCATATTCGATGGGAAGGGGTACGGCATAGCGGTCGCCAAAATTTTCGGCATTGATTACAATATCGCGTACAGTGGATTTCTTCCCGTGCCTTACAAATAACTGCACTTCTGCATAGGGGTACACACCGATATTAAGTACAACTCCCCGCTCGGCAAACCAGGTGTCCGTCCATCCGCCCAGATCACAGATTCGAATAGGTGCTGTAGCATTGATGATACGGCAGGGTGTGGTATCCATAAACTCAACTCCTTATTATACGGGGCAGTATGCAGCCGGGGGACAGTACCGTACGTTATTTATATACCAACGCACATCTTTAATACGTCTTCCGTGCATAACCCGATAAGGCATCCAAAACGGGATCAGTCTAATTGGTCAAGTGCAACAGCTTCGTCAACAAGCATGACAGGGATGCCGTCTCGTATTACGTAGAGGTATTTGTTGTCTTCGCGAACCAGACCGCCTTCAATAGTTTCCGTTATGGTTTCACCATCTTTTTTCTTTAAGGTTCCTGCTGCGATGGCGGCGTTAATTTTTTCGAGTAATTCGGAATCTATCTCGCGTACAGCCGTTTTATTTTCCGGGCATACCAGAATATCAAGCAATTCAGCATTGATCATGAAGATACTCCTGTCTTTCGGCATGTTATGCCGGGGTAATTTTTCCAAGGACTACTGCTTCGGAAGCACCTGTTGCCTGAGGTACATTGGCGGGTGTTCCGCAGATTGTTTCATTTCCAAGTATGGAAAAGGCGACAGCTTCCCGTGCATTATGGGAGATACCGATTCGGTCACTGATATAGATTTGCAGTTTGGGAAGTGCTTTTTGTAACGAAAGCATGATGGTGCTGTTCATGGCGCCCCCGCCGCCAACGACCATGTGTGACACATTATGTTTTGGTTCTACATACCGTTTGTAGGATTCGACAATACTTTGTGTCGTGGCACGGGTTACTGTAGCAACCATATTTTCGTAGGAGTGATCGCGACGGCTGGCGAGTGCATCACGCAGATATGCATTGACACCAAAATGTTCACGACCCGTACTCTTGGGAGGGGGTTTGCTGAAGTAACTATCACTTAACAGATACTCTAAAAATTCAGGAATGATTTTACCGCGCCGTGCTGCTTCCCCATTTTCATCAAAGGCACGTGATCCCCGCGAAAGTATCCTCACCGTGCCGTCAATGATAATATTTCCGGGACCCGTATCAAAAGCCAGAATATCTTTGAATTTGGGCGTTACCACAGTAATATTTGCGATACCGCCGATATTCAGACACACGGTAGTACGCTCTTTTTTGTGGAACAGCAGCCAGTCTGCATACGGTACCAGCGGGGCTCCCTGACCGCCGGCAGCCATATCGCGTACACGAAAGTCGGAGACCACCGGTTTTTTTGTGCGTTGTGCGATCACAGCAGATTCCCCTATCTGCAGCGTGCCGAAATGGGCCTGGGAGGATGTGGGGGGGTAGTGACCTACCGTGTGTCCATGTGCAGAAATAAAATCGACTTCAGTGCCGTTGTCATCGGCAATATCAACCATGGATTGTGCTGCTTCAGCAAGACAATCACCCAGTTCAAAATTCAACAAACATACGTCGCGCGAAGACATTTGTTCCGAGAGGAGGCGATTTCGCAGTTCTGTTTCATAGGGGAACGACTTATGAGAGATTAACTTAATTGCCAGTCCCGGTCCCGTTCCTTTGATACGAACGAGTACGGCATCTACGCCATCACAGGAAGTTCCGGACATAAGTCCAACAGCGAAACGAGCCTGTTTATTGCGAATAGCCTGAATATTCATCAGCGTGTCCTTTCAATTGTGACTCCCTCAAAATAATGCGTCACGATTTCTTCATAGTTCCTGCCTGCAACAGCCATGCCGCGTGCTCCATATTGACAGAGACCCACGCCATGACCACGTCCACCTCCATAAAACACAAATGTTGCCGGGACACCGTTTGTGTTTGATACGTCTATTATAAACATAGCACTGGGTAAACCACCAAATGCTTGCCGGATGGCCAATTCCCGTTTGACGGTTACCGTATCTTTACTTCCCGTAATTGTAACCGATTTGAGGCGTCCGCTTACACCTCGTTCCCCCTCACGGATGGATCGAATTGTTCCTATGGCATAACGCTGGTTTACTAACTTCGACAATTCCCGGTTGCTAAACCGTTTTTTCCATCGAAATCCCTTGCTGTCATCAGAGCACCAGGCGTTAGGAGTAGTCTTGATTCGTTGGCGCCATTCCTTCTTGCTGCGGGGGGGAGAAGGGTGTTGTTTGCTGGCATAATCGGATACACCGCGCAGTATTGGGTTGGGCGGACCACTCCAAACATTTTCATTATTTTCAGTCCAGCCGCCGCAACATGCTGAAAATACTGTTGTCGCAAACTTGTCGTTATGAACAAGCGCTTGCCCCATTGTTGCCTGAATAGCAGTATCGGTGTTGGCATGGTGTCCCCCCAGCCCCCAATAGGCACGACAACTTTCCAGTGCCGTAAAGTCGAAGCCTTCGAGTTTGTATTTTGTGGCAAGTGAGGCATAGATTTCACTGCGCGCTACAACGGCTTGTGCTTTTAGTGCCTCTTCCGGCCAGTTTGCCGGCATCTCGGCAGGTAATACACCCCGCAGGTAAAGTTCCACAGGGAGATAACCATAAACTTCTACGGCACTATCCATTCCGATGTCAATAGATAACGGTGCCGACAACAGGCGGTTTGCCTTCCGTGCTTTCCAGAAGCTGCACGACATATCTTTTAATTCTAAAGCATCAGGTGAGGATAGTGAAATCGGGGAACTTAGATTGTCATGGACGGTGTTACTTTTGTTGCAAACCGTAAATACTGCATGTCCCGATCCCGTTTTTTCTTGACGCATCCATGCCCAGACAGGTTCTTTCTTTAGTTTGGCGATGAGTGCTTGCGCTTCTTTTTTCGTGTTGAAGCGGGCAAGGGATATCCAATGTACCCGATTGTCCCTGGTATGACCGGAGGATGTTTTGAACAGTAATCCAAATGTTTTTACAATCGGATCATAGCCGCGATCACGCCATGAGTTTATGTAGGTATTCATTTCCTTTTCTTTATCAGGCTGAAAAGATTTAGGGAATACATGAAACCGCTTGGGAGCCGGGTGTATTTCGGAGGCTTTGAAAGTCCATTCGCCCGGCGGCAGTTCGATAGTGCGTTCTGCAGTATGCAGCGTCAAAGGCGAGCTGAATTTCAGAGCTACTTCGCCGGGAAGAGTCGCATAGCGTATATACGCTTGGATTTTTTGCGGATCAACGAAATCATCTTCTGTAGCTATTACTGGAGATGAAAAAAGTATGAGGAACGTCATCGTAAAGAGAGAACAAATTCGCCAATATAAATGCATATAATGCTTTCGTTATTTCAATGCTTCGCGTAAATGACCATTATGGTTTTGCAATCGTGTTGCTGCTTCTTCTGCGGACAGGTTGTATTTCGCCATTATAATTGCTTCGGATATATGATAGTTACAGGCATCCAGCCGATGGCTTGCCTCTTCCCGGCTGCTGCCGGATATTTCAGCAACAATCCGCTGCGCTCTTTCCCTGAGTTTCTCGTTTGCCGGCGTCATATTAACCATACGTCCCTGGTATACATATCCTGCCTGTGCCATTGCACCGGTGCTTATCATATTCAAAATTAATTTTGCGGCGGTTCCTGCTTTCAATCGGGTCGAACCGGGCAATACTTCCGCGCCGGTGTCGGGTGCAATCAGAATATCTACTTGTGCCGATGCAGCAGGATTACTGGTAATCAGGGCAGTTTTTGCATTCATATCGCGGGCTTTTTTTAACGCACCCAACATATAGGG
>JAGLCZ010000317.1 GCA_023145975.1 Candidatus Hydrogenedentota bacterium
ATGTTTATGGGACCTCTTGAACGTGATAAGCCCTGGACTGATGAAGGCGTGCAGGGCGTGTATCGTTTTCTACGTCGCGTCTGGGCATTGTTCATTGCGGAAGAAGGCGGTCTTCACCGTCGTATTGTAGATAGCGGCGGCGATGAAAAGATGCTTCGTGAACTACACAAGACCATCAAGGCAATAACGAACGATATAGAGAGCATGTCCTTCAATACTGCTATAGCAAGGATGATGGAATTTGTTAACGCGGCGATGAAAGCATCTTCTGTTGACAAAGACTGCATGGAAAAATTTATCCTGTTACTTGCGCCTTTTGCACCGCATATTGCAGAAGAGATATGGGCGCACCTCGGTAATGACACAACGCTTGCCTATGCGTCCTGGCCAAAATATGACGAGTCATTATTGGTGGAAAATACCATTGAGATACCCGTGCAGGTACTTGGGAAATTACGTGGAAAACTTGTCCTGCCTGCCGATGCTGATAAAGCGGTTGTACTCGATGCGGCGAAAACCGATCCCAAAGTACAGCCTCATCTCGAAGGAAAAACCATTATTAAAGAAATTTATGTGCCGGGTAAGATGGTGAATTTTGTGGTAAAATAACGGGTCTAACGGACGGTATGAAGTGAAGCTGTTATCCCCGTAAGAGTAAGTAAGAAAGGTTGTTTTATGCAGGCTGTTATTATGGCGGCAGGTCGGTCTACCCGAACATGGCCGCTGACGCTGACCCGTCCCAAGCCGTTGCTGCCTGTGATGAATACACCTTTGCTGGAGCATCAACTGAATGCGCTGAAGGGCATTATTGACGAGGCTGTCATTGTAATCGGATATCGGGGCAACATGATCCGTGAACGATATGGTGATGACTTTAAGGGGATACGTCTTCGATATGTGGAGCAAAAGGAACAACGTGGAACCGGTCATGCTGTTTTGCAGACTGCTGATGTAATCCGGGACTCCTTCCTGGTTTTGAATGGGGATGACTTGTATGATCCTGCCGACTTGGCGCGATTGGTAAAACAGGAAAACGGGGCATTGGCGCGTCCTGTGGACGATCCCTGCCGCTTTGGTATTTTTGAGATTGATGATGCAGACCGCGTAATTCATCTGGAAGAAAAACCGCAGCATCCCCGCTCGAACCTGGCAAATATTGGCGCATACAAATTTACGCCCGAAGTATTCAATATTTTGAAAACGGTGCAGCCTTCACCCCGCGGTGAAATTGAAGTGACTGATGCGGTGCAGACGCTGGCAGAAGCAGGAAAATTTTACGTTACCCATAGTAAAGGGTATTACCTGTCCATAGGATATCCCTGGCATTTACTTGAAGCCAATATCTATTGGCTTGATCACTTTCTTGTCCCTGATATTCAGGTGGAGGTGCCGACTTTGGTAACGATCAGTGGTCCCGTGTATATTGGCGCAGGTACAGTTATCCGTTCCGGTGTTGTCATAGATGGTCCCGCGTATATTGGTGAGAACTGTATTCTCGGTCCTAATTGCTGGATACGAGCGCATACGGTGTTGGGTTCCGGTTGTCGTATTGGGCAAGCCAGCGAAATCAAAACGTCTACCTTCTTCGAAAATGCAGTTGCGCCCCATCAGAATTATATAGGTGACAGTATTATTGGTGCACGTACCAATCTGGGCGGCGGCACCAATACCGCTAACCTGCGCCATGACAGAAAGCCCATACATACGCCGGTACAGGGAGAACTCGTGAACACAGGACGGGAGAAACTGGGTGCCATCATTGGTGACGATGTTCACACGGGCATTAACACAGCCATCTATCCGGGACGTAAGATCTGGCCGGGACTGACCACGCTACCCGGTAGTGTGATTCGCTTTGATTTGACGGAATAAAGACCGTTGCTTTATTGCTGACTTACATAAATGACCGGACCTGTACCACCACGCAGCATAGTAGTGGGGGGAAGATCCCAACTTTCTTTTTGCTGGGTACGGGCACGGAAATCAAAATCGAGATTCCCGTTGGCATCCAGATCACGTGTGGCGAGGAAATAGGCGCGTAATCCCAGCAAATGAAAGTAATCCCGTCCATTATTTACTGTTTGTGCATTCCAGTCCATGCTGTCAAGCAGCCCGAA
>JAGLCZ010000318.1 GCA_023145975.1 Candidatus Hydrogenedentota bacterium
CGCGCCGCCGCTCTCGACGGCATACGCGCATTCCCTGTTGCAGAAGCCTATGATGTTGTACTTGAGCTATTGGAAAACAACGACCTGGAAAATCTTCCGATCAATCTGATGGTAGGCGTAGCAGTGAACGCCCTTGCCGCAGGACGCGAGGAGGAAGGGCGTAAGTTGATGCGTGAAATCATGCCGCGCCTGACCACCACCGACGCTGTCCGTCGTGCAATAGATGCCATGCGTACCCAAAAGCCCAATCCGGAATTCGCCCGTGCCCTGGGCTATATTACTCAGTGGTATCTCGCAGGGCCCTTCCACTGGAATAAGGGGGATGCCTTCGAAGGTGTCTTTATTGGGGAACCGCAAATATCGCTAACGGACAGTTACTCCGAAGATGAAAAAACTCTTGCCTGGCAGTTACACACCAGCAGCGACACGTCGGCACTCTTTAACCTGATGGGACTTCTTGGACCCATAGACAGTGCCGTCGCATTCGCGTATATAGAAATTGAAGCAGCCGAAGACGGTCCTGCACAAATCCGCGTTGGTTCTGATGACGGTATCCGTGCATGGGTAAATAACGAAGAAGTACTTCAAATAAATATTGATCGGGGCTATGCCATAGATCAAAATATTTCCGATATCACACTGAAGCAAGGAAAAAATGTTATTCTAATGCAGATCACACAAATAGCGGGAGGGTGGGCATTTGCAGCACGTCTCACCTATCCCGATGGTACCCCGCTCGAATTCACTATTGTGGAACAATAATAAGGAACACCCCCCCATGTATAAGATGATAGCAGCAGCGCTTATCCTGTCAATCCCCGTGTTGGCAGAACCTGCAGTACTACAATTTAATCGCGTCACAATCAGCGAACACACCTATGAGGCCGCCTCTGTATTTGATGTGAATAATGATGGTACCCTCGACCTTTTTTCCGGCGCATACTGGTATGAAGGACCTGATTTCAAAACATCTCACAAGGTTACTGAAATACAATATGTCGATACCTATTACGATGACTTTTCCAACTACCCCATGGATGTCAATGGCGATGGTTATCTGGATGTCGTAACAGGCGGATGGTGGAACCAAGCCCTGTGCTGGCGCGAGAATCCCGGCAATACAGGCGAATGGACTACCCATGACGTTGCCGAAGTCGGTAATGTGGAACGATGCCTTTTTTGCGATCTTGATAATGACGGGCATCTCGAAGTGCTTCCTGTTACGAAACCGATACATATCTTTCAGATAATTCTTGACGAAAAAGGTAAGGGTACAGGGGCATTCAAACAAAGTACTATTGTTACAGACGGCGGCGGCGGGCATGGAATCGGCTGCGGCGATATCAACGGAGACGGACGCAAGGATTTACTCTTTGCCGGCGGCTGGCTTGAAGCCCCGGAAGATTCCCTGAACAACCTTGATAAGTGGCAATGGCACGAAGAGTTTAGTTTTGCTCTTGCCAGCATTCCAATCCTTGTCCATGATGTCAATGAAGATGGACTACCCGATATTATTGTAGGACAGGGACACGACTATGGCTTGTATTGGATGGAACAAGGAAAAGACGGAGAGGGAAACCGCAACTGGACCCGACACGATATTGACATGGACCGTTCCCAATTTCATGATATTCAACTGGCCGATATTGATAAGGACGGCAAACTGGATGTAGTCACGGGCAAGCGCTATCATGCACATAACGGACACGACCCCGGCGCAGAAGATCCGTTATATCTCTCGTATTACAAAATGAATAAAGGAGCATTTAAACGCTTCAATATAGACTACGGCACAGCAGATAAAGCCAGTGGTGCCGGCATTTATTTCTGGATGGATGATGTGGATAAAAATGGATATTTAGATATCCTCGCTCCCGGAAAAGAAGGGTTATATTTATTTCTGAATCAAGGAAGCAATTAGTGTTTCGTAACGTATAAAACCATAAGGAAATAGATGATGCAGGTAACACGTCGGAATTTTTTAAAAGCAAGTGCCCTGGGAACGGCGGGGCTGCTCCCGCTCTTACAATTAAAAGCACACGCCGCCGTTAACATTCGCCTGGGTGCCTGTGACTGGTCATTTCGTGAGAAATGCAATCCGAAGGGCTTTGAAAATGCAAAAGCCGTGGGATTGGACGGCCTTGAAATTTCAGCCACTGATGAAGCAGGGGCAACGATGAAAATTGCTGATCCTGCCTATCGACAGACCTATAAAGAGGCGGTAAAACGAACCGGGATTACCATTTCGTCTATTGCAATGGGATGCCTCAATAATTCTCCCTTTGCCAGTGATAAACGTGCACCCGCCTGGCTGGAACAAAGCATCGAAGCCGCCGCCGACCTGGACGCAAAAGTTGTTCTCCTGGCATTCTTTGGGGATGGGGATCTCCTCGAAAA
>JAGLCZ010000319.1 GCA_023145975.1 Candidatus Hydrogenedentota bacterium
TGAGGATGGTTTAAGGGTGTATTCGCAGGCGGCATCCTTGTATCCGAACAGAAGTAGTAAACGATAGATTGTTATTAAGAAATATACGCTGTTTCTTGCAGGTGCGGACTGCATCTCCAGGATGGCGAAAAACCGGCAACCCGCGAGCGAGGTGGTGTTGACCATAGGATATCAGCCATGAGATTTATAAAAGAAGATAAGGTTTCTTTACCCATTTTGCTGGGTGCTGTTATTTTTGTTGTGTTTTCGCTGCAGGCGACAGCGCAGCTAGATCCGCTTACGTTGTTACAGCAGGCGGCAAAGAACACCGTAGAAAGCGATACTACACAGTTCGATCTTAACATGCTTATGGAATATAAGGATGGCGCCAATGCGAATTCGTCAGAAATATCCGGAAAAATTCTGATGGGGGAAGGTCGGGAAATGGTAATTCACCTGCGCGCTGATAAGCAGGAGATCATTCTATATAATAACCCTAAAAAGCAGCATATCTATTTGGTTGATCAAAAGACTTATCGGGAAATACCGTCAGAGCCGAATCGTGTTAAGCTGCTCCAGTCTATGCTTTCGGGTCCGCTTGAGACCGCGTTTTCATGGCTTGCCGATTTCCTGCACGGTGTGGAATTTTCCTTTGATGGACCGCCAAGATATGTTGGCACCGAAGAGATAGACGGAACCCTCTATCATACGGTAGATATTCTTTTTTCTCACAGCTCCATGCGTGTTTATTTGAGCGTTGCCGATCCTTCTTTATTGCGTCGCTTTGTGATTAGTCTGCGTGCTGCTGAATTAGCTAAGTATGTAAAATCAGAGGAAGGTTTTATACGTATTACGGGCGATTTCGGTAACTGGAAACTGGGTGAGATATTATCAAAAGATACATTTATATTTTCTCCGCCGGCGGGCGTTACCCTGGATAAACCGAAGCGAGCCGATGGGGAGGATGCCCTGAAAGGAAAGCCTGCACCGGATTTCATGCTGCCGCTGCTTGATGGCGATACGGTAAAGATCAGTCAGCACCGCGACCGGGATATTGTTATTTTGGATTTCTTCGCTTCCTGGTGTGGTCCTTGCCGCCAGGCGATGCCGATAGTGGCGTCTGTGGCGAAAAGTTTTAAAGATAAAAATGTGGTGCTGTATGCGGTGAATTTGCGCGAGTCACCGAAAAAAGTACGTGCGTTTCTGCAGGAAAGTAAGTTGGATGTGGATGTGCTTTTAGATCCGGGATCTGTGGCTACCAAGTACGGGGTCAAAGGGATTCCCCGCCTTGTGATTATCGGCAAAGACGGGATAGTAAAATCGGTACACGGCGGTATGAGTCCTGATCTGGAAAAACAATTGACTGACGATATCAACGCATTGTTGTAGGATGTTGATGTTTGCTTCCTTGTTTCATGTTGGTTCCTGGCAAATACAGTATAGTCTTATTGTGCTGTAGTCCACAGGCTAACAGGAGAAAAATACATGATTGATTTGGCGATTGTGCTTCCCTGCCTGAATGAAGCGGATAATCTGCGTGGGTTACTGCCGCGTATCAGGGAGACATTACGCCATATTTCGGCATCTTCGGAAATATTTGTCATTGACGGTGGAAGCCATGATGATACGGTGGCTGTGGCGGAGAAACTGGGTGCTCATGTGATACTGCAGCGCGGAAGCGGCTACGGGGGGGCTATCAAAACGGCATTTGAAGATGTTGAGGCGACCTATCTTCTCACTATGGATGCCGATTTTTCGCACCATCCCGTATTCATTCGTTATTTATATGAACGCCGTCATGAAGCGGAAATTATTATTGCATCCCGCTATACGGCTCAGGGTCACGCTGAAATGCATTGGATGCGCAAAATGTTGAGCGGTATCCTTAATGTGGTGTTTCGTAATGTCCTTGCTCTGGATGCCCTGGATTTGTCCAGTGGATTTCGATTGTATCACCGCAAAGCGGTGGCGCGGCTTAACCTGGAATATGATACCTATGCCGTATTACAGGAAATACTGGTAAAGGCATATTGTCAGGGATATCAGGTCAAGGAAGAGCCGTTTCATTATTTGCCCCGCCGTCATGGGTCCAGTCATGCGCGGCTCATCGAGTTCGGCATCGTTTATTTGCGTGCACTGTATTCATTGTGGGTATTGCGTAACAGTTCTGCCAGCGCCGATTACGAAACACGTGCATTTTATGGCTGGAATCCGTGGCGAAGGTCTTTGCAGCGTCAGCGATATCGTGTTGCTCTGGAGTGTATTGGTGACAAGCAGCGTATACTCGATGTGGGATGTGGTGCATCCCAGACGTTAAATGCCGTACCTCAGAGCATCGGTGTGGATATACGCCATCACAAATTGCGGTTTATGCGGCGCCCGGCACGTTCTTTGATTAATGCAACGGCGACGGCACTCCCCTTTACCGATGCTGCTTTTGAAGTGGTTATTGCTTCGCGTGTACTTGAGCATGTGGCAGATTCCGATTCGGCACTCCATGAATTTTCCCGTTGTCTCGAAAGCGGCGGTATACTTTTTGTGGGAACCGGGGGCGGAGATGAAGCCCTGCAGAAACAACTTACTGCCAGCGGCTTTGAAGTTGTAGGCAGGGAGCATGTCCTTGGTACGGAGGTGATGGTGAAAGCCAAAAAGGGACCGCATAGTCTGTAATAGGTATTATTCGGGGAAATCGGGGTCTTCATTTTTGCTGCGTGCACGGAGCCGTGCCTGTTTCTTTTCAAGACGCAGAAGACGTCCGCGCAGGGCTGACACACTGAAATCTTCGGGAAGGGGATTTGCTGCGATGTGAGCCAGCGTTTTTTCACATATCTTGATGGCGTCCCCATAGTTCCGTTCTTGATGTTCCCGATACTTGGCGAGCTCTGCTGCAGCATAAATATTTCCAGGAAATTCTTCGTGCAGGAGCAGCCAGGCAGCAACCATTTCTTCAAACAGTTCCGTACGTTTGTAGGATTGTCCCAGTAGTGTCAGACACTCCCGGCGGAGTTCGTTCCCTTCCTGCGGATTTTCTAAAAAGCGCTGTGCTTCTGTAATGGCTGATTCATAGTCTTTATTTTTGACATATAGGCGAACAATAGCCAAGCGGTCTTCTGCATGATGAAATGTTGTATTGCTGTCTGCAGCAAGTCGTTTCGCCAGATATCCGGTTAGTGCTGCCAGGGATAGAATATCCATTTCATGATGGTAAAAAACGGGTGCCAGGGGGCGTGCATCTCCAGTATCCAGGTAATGCAGCCACAGTTGAGGAATGAGGTAGCCCGGCACATCCCCCTGCCGCTTCAGCCCGAGTACTTCCTTTTCAATATTATTCAGGGAACAGTTGCGTAACCGTTTTTTCCACACGCGTCGTGCAGCGTGTACCAAATCGTAATGGGCTGTTTTCTCCAGGGGGAATTTCTTCCGATTTTGTATGAAACGGG
>JAGLCZ010000032.1 GCA_023145975.1 Candidatus Hydrogenedentota bacterium
GATAATTATCGGTATGTTAAGAAGTGCTTTCTTAGCAGAATTGGCCGCTGTTGGCGGCGATTTGCCAAATGAAGATTGCTGTGCTGTGTTTGCAATGGCAGGAAACAGGAGGAACATCCCCCACCGCTAACGCGGTACCCCCTTCAACGGGGGATTTTCGGATATTCCAGTTTATGTTATTTGTTCAAACGCAATAACGAAACAAGTATAGCGGCAGCATATTATTTTTTGTATGTTGTTCACGGTTTACCGTGCTCTTTGGGATATATTTTGGTTCTTGTATTTTGCTTTTCCCGGGAATGGCAACTACCTATTACATTCTGTAGAGGCGGGTTTAAAACCCGCCCTTACGCCTTCGTTTCGCAATGACGATATCAAGGTGATTCTGTTAGGATACTCCAGTTTATGCTGCTGCTGGTTATTTATTCCAGATACACCGGTAGTTAAAACGTCGGTTCGGGGCGCTGTCGCCGTGGGTACACAGGGAGATGGGGTCTTTCAGTTCTTCGGGATTATCGCACCAGTGAAAATCAAAGGAAAGCGCATCACCGGACAAATCAAGTGCTTCACGGGGAACTGCCAATTCGATCCGGCTTCCAGCGGCGCGATAACTGATTTCAGCGATCTTTTTCCAGGAAGCGGCAGGAGCATCAGAATCGTATTTCAGAACGGTTGTTATCTTATCGCTTGCGATCTTTTTGTTAATAAGAAAATCATATCCGTACCAGCCCGTATCATGATTCTGATCCGCATCTATCAATAACAGCATCCAGTTGGGATCGGTACGGGGGGTAAGCGGTTCCTTTGTTTCTACAAAGAAGGATACATTCTCTTCGCCCATGGCAACCTTGCAGGTGATGATGTCGTTCCTGCCGGAATCGTTGGCGTAATGAAGACCGCCGTATCCCTTGTAGTCGCGATGGAAGGTGTCCCCTACCGTGTCGCGATATTCCACTTCGATATCGTCCCAGTCTGAAAATATACCATCAATGGTTATTGGAGTGATCCCTTTCAGTTCAGGTATGGACCGCACCCCTTTATAACGCCGGATATTCTGGGACATCTGCATGTAGTAATTGTCTGTGTATCCGCCCTTCATGGGCTGGATAGCACGATT
>JAGLCZ010000320.1 GCA_023145975.1 Candidatus Hydrogenedentota bacterium
TGCGATCATAGGTATCCTTGCAGCGCTCCTGCTGCCGGCGTTAGCACGCGCCCGTGAAGCGGCACGCCGTTCAAGCTGTGCCAATAACTTAAAACAGTTTGCCCTGGCTTTTAAAATGTACGCCAATGAATCCACGGGTGAACTTTATCCACCCGTCTGCCCGCAAAACGAAGATGTGGCAGGAGCATTACTCTCACCCTTGGCCTATGCCGTTTATCCGGAATATATTTCCGATCCTGCCATCTATGTATGCCCGTCCAGTTCATCACATTCGGTGGAAGATATGTATGAAGAAGGCTTCTGTGTGCTGGGTCAGGCCGATTCTCCCCATAATTGGCGAAAAGGTTCTTTTTCCTATTTTTATGTGGGCTGGGTTTTTGACAAGTGCAACCAAAATGATGAAAAAGTTGCGGCAGAACACATTGTATCCATACTTAACAGTACTTTCGAGAGCAATCTGGATCCGTCACTTTATGAAGATGAAGAACTTCCGCTACAGTTCATCGATGCGTTTATGGCCATATTAACGGAAGATCTCACATTGAATTTTTTGCGGTGGACAAGTTCCGGACCCGTAACCCTGGCACAAGTACAGGAACATTTGAACAAGGACGTTACCGTACCCGCAGGTTCAGGAAACGGTGGACCTGAAAGCACTATTATTTACCGGCTCCGTGAAGGCGTTGAGCGTTTTCTGGTTACGGATATCAATAATCCCGGTGCATCTTCCCAGGCACAAAGTACCGTATGGATCATGCTTGATGTTCTTTCCTTAAATGCCGGCGCTTTCAATCATGTCCCCGGTGGTGCTAATGTGCTCTACATGGACGGGCATGTGAAATTTACCCGTTACCCGAGTGCATTTGCACCCGTATCCCGTGCCAATGCAACGGGAACGGGTATGCTGCAGAAACCCCGTTAATGATCTTAGAAAGGTCGCGGTGGTCCCTCGTAAGGGGCTGCACCTAATTGACGAAGCGGGCGTTCTTCAATACCTATCAGGGCTGGAACCGTCGTTTCCGGAGCTTCTATAAAGCCGAAATAGCGTCCCATCCAATAGGTTTCGAGCCAGGTATTCGGTGATATGGCACCCCGTCCGCCAGCACCGCCATCTAAATTAAGAAGCGTTGCATCAAGCTGCTTAGGCTCTGATTCGCGGGGTGAAATAGACTTTGGGGAAGGGGTATTCGGACCCACAACATACGGCACATACCCTGATTCCGGATACAGATCGGTACGATGAGAGTTGTGGTAGGAATAACTGATCAAATCCAACGGCCATTCGCGCAGAAATTCCACGCCTTCCACCGCTTCACAGTCATTACCTGTTATGATGCCGTACAGGAAATTAAACCAGGGATGTTTTTCGATACGCTTCACTTCCCAACTACGCTCAAGGCTGCGCAGATATATGGACCGCAACGCATCCGATTCCACAAATTTAAGTAAGCTGTAGTAAGACATGAATGCCAACCGATCATCCCAGGGCACAATACTATCAGAAGGGAACGTGAGCTTCTGGCGCACCGTATGCTCGGGATAGCGCCAGTCAATCAACTGCTGCAGTGCATCACGGAAATACACATCATCCAACAGCCCGATAGCAGTATGTACATAAGACTGTACCTCCATACCGTTCAAACCCCGTGCCTCCAAACCATAAGGACGCTGCAGATATTCCGGATTCCAACGTGCCCACCGGGTCAACTCGCCATCCATATCGCATAATTTAAAGCCGTTTTCTACAATATGGCGTGTCAGTCGTTCCACATGCAGTTTCGCCCGATCCTTTTCCGGTCCGTCCGGAGCAAGATCACAAAAAATCGTCATGGCATAATAGTGCGCCCCTACCTCGTCACTCGAAGTGTCACCTTTCCAAAAGAAATTACCGTCCGGTGTAGACACCCACCGCGCCGGCAAACCACCCGATCCGTGCTGTGATTTTTCGCCAATATCGCCTACGGACCAAATTGATCGTGCTGGAAATCCCTCGATGGGCGTAATCTCTTCAAGCCATACCAATGATTTGAAAGTGTTAATTGCCTCGTCCAACGCCTTGGTATCACCGGTAACCGCGTATTTATACATCATGGCAACCATGTAATGGGAGGAATAACCGCCATCATTATCTGTTATCTCTCGCACCCACTCTTCACGTTCGCCGTTCCACCATACCTTTTGAACGAATCCCAGACGTTTGAACCCCCACTCCTCCATATAACGCTCGTAATAGGCCGCTTTCTTTTGTAAGGTATAGGGCTCGTACTCAATGATGCCGAGACCTGCATCTGTAGCAATATACACGGCATCCTCCCCCACAGCGATATCACGTACCCGATCATTGGGAAGCCAACGCTGCCCTGCAAAATATTGAAATTCCCCGTTAACCTTTCGCACGGCGCCCCAGCTTGTACCAAACCAGATATCAGCAGCATCCCCTTCGGTAATACACGTAATATCCTCATAAGGAAGCCCATTCGCACCATTCAACGTGGTCAGTGCCATGCCGCGCAGCACACCAATCCCGTGAGCCGTTCCAATGTACAAGCGACTCCCCACAGATAACATATCACGCATTTCCCGGGAAGGAAGTGTACCCCAGTCCACAATACACGGTTCTACGGTATCTCCGTTCAGCAATACCACCCCATTTGGCCGCAGACAGTACAATGTGCCGCTATAGGCGGCAATACGCAGGATCGGTCCCAACCGCTCGGGACGGGGTAAAATCTGTGTACCGTCTTCCATGATAAATGTGGTGTTAGTAGATTTAAACCCGCCTTCCGGTGTAACAGAAAGAAGACTTCCCTTTTCGTAACGGTAAACCTCCATACGTGTTGCAGCATGGACAATACCGTTCAACATACATACATCAAGAAATGCTTCCGCACTCAGCTGTTCGAGGGAATAGCCATCAAAACGGTATAGACCTGTTTTCCCCACGCCCCAAAGTGCATTATCCAGTACCCGGATCCGCTGTAGACCTTCAGGCGCTTCTGCAACGGGGATCAATTGATCATTTGACAGTTCAAGCAGTGCCCCGGCGGTAACCGCATACAAAGTCCCCTGAAAGCGAGCCACAGACAAGACAGGGCTGTCCGTCTTGATCTGTAGTCCTGTTTCCTGAAGATAGACGGCATCCGGAACGGGATCCCAGCAACAATCTTCAGCACCGCGCCTGTAGGGATCATCCGCCATTGCAGTACCCCAAACAACACTACAAACAACAAGCAGCAAAGAAATACGGTGTAACATAAATGCACTCCTTAAAATATGACGCAATGTAACGGCACACCACCGGTGCACCCCGACGGAAACACTTGACCTGAATACTATTTTAAAACGCCTGTCTACAGATCCTGCGGTTTAACAATCGCACCCTTTTGGGCTTTGAGTGCTTCAAGTTCGCGTTTTTGTATGGCATACACGTCGAAAAGACGCTGCGAAGTATTATCTTCTTTGTTCCAGGCTGCTGTCTGGAGATCAATGCGTGCAATGATATTGTCGATATACAATGAGAACTGCATGGTATAAAGTTCTTCACTGTATTCTTTTTTGATCTTTTCGTTAAAAAGTTTCTTGAGGTCGTCATATTTGGGGATCATCCCTATGGGAGTTTCAATAGCATCAACGTCCCCGTATGCAAACAACTCAAGCCACCCAAGCCAAACATGTACATCTTTCTTCTCACCCAGCAATCCCTTGCTGCTGCTGCCCCTGTTTTCATGGGTCAGGAAATAGTTAAGACCTGAGATGATCGGCTTGTCTACGAGTTTTTCGTTATTGAAGAATTTAATCTGTGCATCCAGATAATCGCTCAGTCCACCGGCAATAAAGGGGGCATTCGCCCACGGCTGACGATTCACACCGGTAGCACCCACTTCGGTAGCAGTCGCTTTGGAAACAATAGACGCACCAATGGCAACCCCTTCGTCTATGGATTTGGCAGCCCATATAGGCGGCATGGTATCGCCGTCACGCCCGGAATAGGTAACTACCTTAATCTCAAGTCCCGCCGGATCGGCATTCTTTTCTTTGTTGTGATTACCAATGGCTTCGTTGAGCAACGTGCAGCGTGAGTTGGGGTGGGACATGGGAACACCAGTCTTGTCAGGAGTCCACTCGCCCTGAAAATTATTGCCCTTAGCAGGAACCGCTTCGCCATCACCAACCCAGCGCGGCTTCCTGTTTTCATCAACAAGAATATTGGAGAAAATGACTTCCGTCCCCGGCTCACGAAGACATTTCATCAGGTACGGGTCACCTTCTTCATTTACGTCTTCCACAATACCAAAAATACCCGTTTCAGGATTGATGGCGCGTAGTGTTCCGTCATCGGCAATCCACATCTGGGTAAGGTCATCGCCAATAAAATCTGTACCTACCATGGCAGTAGTTGTTTTACCACACCCCGACGGTGCTGCACCGGCAAAATAGGTCTTTCGGCCTCCGGGACCGGTCAAACCTGTAACAAACATATGCTCTGATAATTCTTCGCCATTGTGATTATAAATGGCAGTATCAGAAGCAAAACGATGATTGCCTTTTTTCATGAGCAGCGTGTTGCCCGCATAAGTGCAGAACATGGAGTACGTGGTCTGCCAGGAACGATCCATATAAATACGTGCGTTGGGAACATCCTCGGGACGATTTGCTCCTTCGGCGTGTACGTTTGTAAAAAATTCACCGCGACGCTCTACTTCGGCATCAAAATCAGCATAGCAATTGCGGTACAGCAGAGAAGCCGAATGAAGTACATACGTAGAACTTGAGATTTCGATGGCAGGAATAGCGGCTTTGGCGCCAACCGGTCCACGGGAATAGAAACCAACAAACATGATTTTACCCCTCATGATGCCGGTCATGTGCTTTTCAATGTACGGATGCGATTCGCTGCGCAGTTCCCGTTTCGCCATTGAAGATATTTTTTCATCTTCGTTGACAATATAAAAGGTTTGCTTCACCAGCCGTGCCTGATCTTGCGGCAAATCATAATGAACCGTGTGCCCCTCTATTGCCAAAGGCGCTTCTTCCCCTTTTTCAATACTATATTTTCTGACGAAATCGTTGTCTTCTTTTGTACCCACAAGAACCATAACCTTGTCCGGCTGGCACATGACAATTGCGTTGGCAATTTTCAATAAGGCAGCTTCCGTCTTGATTTTGGCAAGTTTCTCAAGGTTTGGGGTGTCAATCTTTTTCCGAAATAAGTCCTGAGCTGCCGCAATAGAGGTAATACCGCCAACAGCTGACAAAATGTCAACACCTTTTTTTAATTCAAGCATTTTTATCTCCTTAAGTAAGTTGCCGTTCGACGGGACACAATGATTTGCATCTCCCCTTCCGGGCATACATGTTTACATAATTTTCACTATCCTACATATCTGTCAAAGATTGGCTATATGCGGCTGTCCTTCATCAGCGGTGACAATACGCAGCACGCTCCTCTTCAATAGAAAATCCAGCCCTTCAAACAGCGTCTTTCCCTGAATTGTGTTCCAGGCAGCACAGGCCAACAAAAAAGCCGAAGACTTCTCAGGAAAGAGAATTCTTCGGCATCATTTTCATATTGCACCGCACTAAAGTGAAGCCCAGTAGAACTTGCTGACCTTTACGCAGGTAAAGAAAAATCCGCATAATGACACCGTTAGCTCCCGTCACCATACGCTCTATCCTTCAGCAGGAGGCTTCATACCTCCCTCTGAGTCTCTACCCAAGACACGCAGGGAGTATACGGAATTTCAAGGGAGAAAGTCAAATTCCCATTGGAATTCAGGCAATAATGAGAAATCAGGATACAGCACCAAACTTTCGGGTTATTGCCATAAAAAACAAAGAAAATAACATAAGTACGGTAAACCGTGAAGAACATACACGGGGAACCTAAATTGTATCTTTTGTGTTTGCTTTGGAGTGCACAGTATCGACTTTAACCCTTGGACGGACACATAGGTCCGCCCCTACAAATCTCAT
>JAGLCZ010000321.1 GCA_023145975.1 Candidatus Hydrogenedentota bacterium
CAGTCCCAGCTTATCCTCATAAAATATCAGCATAAATTATTTCAGAAATAATTCGACCACAGGTACAAGTACATCGGGCTGCTGTACAGGCAATTCCAGCGTAAGTGTATCAGGATGTACCCCTCCCCCATGCGAATCTTTATCATAATCAAGCAGGAGAACTTCCGAAGCATCGTTCAGCAGTTGGGCATACGCAACCTTTCCTGTGAGTCCCGGCAAATGGACATGCTTAAAGGGCCATGCAAAAAGATGAAGGTAGAGACGATTCCCATTTTGGGTATACCGACAATCAGTCGGCGCTTCAAAAGAACTTTGCGTACATCCGTATATGGCGCGATTATGCAGATCCATCCATGTGCCATAGGCACGGAGTGCTGTAACAGCCCGAAGATCAAAAATTCCACGGGCAGTAGGTCCCACATTCATTAATAGGTTACCGCCGCAACTTACCGAGTTTACTAACATTCGAACGAGTTGTTCCGGGCTTTTCCAACTGCTCTCTTCACGATGATACCCCCAGGAACCACTGAAGGTTTGGCAGGTTTCCCAATGCACCGGTTTACCATTTATTGTCACCCAGGCACAAGGTTGGAATTGCTCAGGCGTATGAATATCCGCCTGTTCCTGCGGCAAATCAAGGCGATTATTCACAATAATATCCGGACATAATTCCCGTACCAGATCCAGTAATTGATCACTTCCCCAATCTTCATGCCCTTTTCCCTTCAGCCCATTTAACGCCTCATCAGCATAGGAAAAGTCAAACCAAATAATGTCAATATTCCCGTAGTCAGTTAATAACTCATACACCTGTGCCCGCATGTATGCACGATAGAGTTCCATATCCCGAATCCCGTTCCATAATGCGGCATCCGAATGGTTACGCATGGGATGCTTCGTATCGATGGTAAACTCGGGGTGATGCCAATCAATGATAGAATAATAAAATCCAACATGCAACCCTTCTGCTCTAAATGCTTCCAGTATAGGGCGCAGCAAATCTTTCCCGAAAGGCGTATTCGTAGCCTTATATTCAGTTTGCGCAGTGTCCCAGAGACAAAAGCCCTCATGGTGTTTGGCTGTAATCACCACATATTTCATGCCCGCTTCACGCGCCATACGCGCCCATTGTTCCGGTGCAAACAGATCAGGATCAAAATGGCAAAAGTATTTCTCGTATTCATAATCTGACATTTCTTCGGCATGCTTTACCCATTCATGGCGTGCCGCCGCCGCATACAAACCCCAGTGGATAAACATGCCGAAACGATCGTGGATAAACCAGTCCATTTTTCCCACTGTTGGGGAAGGCTGTGGTACGGAATTCATGAGGCAATATCCTTTGCTCTTTACAGTGTCATGCGAAAGTGAGTATACACAGTGAAAAATAGTATAATACGCTTTTACAGGCTGCGCGGCAAAATATGGATACTGAACCGTAACTATGGGGAGTTATTACCTTCTCTTTTTGTGTAGGGGGTGGCATAGGATTGCCTGAAAAATCTGCAATTAGATAAAGGATATTTTATGAACTTTTCCGGCGGGCTGGGTAGTATCGCCATTATTGTACCCATTGTCATTCTGGGCTGTGCCAGTGTTATTCCCCCTGAACCTGTACTGCCCCCACCAGTTGTTGTTACTGCACCGGTTCCCATAGAAACGCCGGTATTACAAGAGCCGCCAGCACTCGAAGATATTATTTTTCTTCCACAACCGCGCATAATACATTTTGAAGAAAATGTCTATGCACCTGATTTTCTTGTTCCTGTGGAAGTTATAGACCGGGAAATTATTCCCCATGTACAGGGCTATCTATTGTCCATTACCCCGGAAAAGATATGTATAACGGGATATGATGAATCAGGAATTTTTTATGCCCGTCAGACATTAGAGCAACTCAAACGGCAATTCGCAGGTACTCGTAAACTTCCTGTTGTCCAAATTGAGGATTGGCCTGATTTTCCCAACCGGGGCGTCATGCTCGATATTGCCCGCGACAAAGTACCGACCCTGGAAACACTCTTCGGCTATGTAGACCTCTTTGCATCGCTGAAATACAACCAACTGCAACTGTATATGGAACACACCTTTGCCTATCCCGGTCATGAAACTGTCTGGAAAGATGCTTCGCCCATGACCGCCGAAGAAATACAAAGGCTGGATGCCTATTGCCGGGAACGGTATATAGAACTTGTACCCAATCAAAATTCCTTTGGACATATGCATCGTTGGTTACAGCATGACGCCTATACTGATCTGGGGGAAACTCCGACCAGTTCCGATTTATGTCCTACCAATCCTAGAAGTATTGCATTACTCAATACGATGTACGATAGTTTACTGCCAAATTTTAGCAGTAAACAATTTAATGTAGGGTGCGATGAAACTTTCTCCATGGGCAAAGGCGGCAGCAAAAAAGAAGTAAAGCGTATTGGAAAAGGACGTGTCTACCTTAACTTTCTTAAACAGATATACGGGCTTGTGCAGGAGCATGGAAAAACCATGCAGTTCTGGGGAGATATCATTCTGAAACACCCTGAATTGGTTCCTGAACTTCCTGATCATATTATCGCTATGGAATGGGGATACGAAGCGAACCATCCTTTTGCAAAACGCGGAAGCAAATTTGCAAAATCAGGTATTCCCTTTTATGTATGTCCCGGAACCTCCAGTTGGAATTCACTACTTGGTCGTACTGACAACGCCATTGAAAACCTGCGCCTGGCAGCAGGCAATGGAATTGAGAATGGTGCTATAGGATATCTGGTCACCGACTGGGGGGACAATGGTCATTGGCAGTTTGCTCCTATTTCCTTCGTGCCCTTTGCATGGGGGGCAGCAGTCAGTTGGGCGTATGATGCCAATTCCAATATTGATTTGGCACGTGCCGCCGATACCCATATTTTTCTGGATCGCGCCGGGGTTATGTCCCGGGCGGCTATGGATTTGGGTTCTGCCCATGCACGCACCGGCATGACACGGGGTAATGCAACCGTTTATTATGGTCTGCTGATACATGCCCTGCAAAGCAATCCTAATCGAGGGTATCTCAAAGGCATGACATTGGAAGGATTGCACGACTGTCGTATACACCTTGAAGAAGCACTTAAACGCATGAAAAATGCGCGTATGGAAAGGAAGGATGGAGCTCTGATCCTTGCCGAATTTTCCATGAACACACGCATGGCATTGTTTGCTGTACGTCTAGGGGAAGAGCGATTACGGGCAGGGGGTGTAAGCACCTCCAAATTACCTGCTACTATACGCATATCCCTTGTGAAAGAGTTAAATCAGATTATGGACGCATATTCGAAACTTTGGCTGGCACGTAACCGTCCGGGCGGTTTGACAGACAGCATAGGACGGCTGGAAAAAATCATTGAACTATTAACCGCATAAATTATCAAGACACGTTATTGATTTTTCTTGGAGAAATTATAATGCACATATTCATCATGGGCGGCGGACGTATCGGGTTCCATCTGGCAAAATTGCTGGCAGAAGAGGAATACGAAATAACGGTTATCGAAAATGATAGCGAACGACAGGAACAAATTGATTTGGCGCTCAATGCGCGAATCATTCACGGGAATGGTGCCTCCCCCCTATTACTTCAATCCCTGGGTATTGAGGATGCCTATTTGTTCATAGCCTGTGTCGGCGACGATGAAACCAATCTTATTGCTGCTGCTGCCGCCAAAGCGCTGGGAGCGCAAAAGGCCATTGCCCGTGTGGAAAAACGGGTTTACACAGATTCAAATTTCCTGTACGAAGGGTTTTTAGGCATTGACTATATGCTCAGTCCGGATGCACTGGTTGCACAGGAAATTTCCAACTATATTATTTATCCCGGTGTACTGGCAACGGAAGAGTTTGCCCGCGGACGCATTCAGCTTCGGCGCGTTCAGGTTGGTGCTGAAGCAGAGGCGGCAGGAAAACTGCTGCGTGATGTGCTCCCCCCCGGCAGCGGGGTCTTGGTAGGCATGGTTGACCGCCAGAAAGAGACACGTATCCCCCACGGCGATTTCAAAATAGAACCGGGCGATAAGGTTACCTTGATTGGTAAACGGGATACCATGGCGGCTGCACTCCACGATTTTCAAGGAGAAAAGCCGAAGATGCAGCGTATCGCCATTATGGGCGGCGGCATCATTGGTCAGTGGATTGCACAGTCCCTGGAAGGCAAGGTAGAATCGGTAAAATTATTTGAGGTGAAGTCAGATAAAGCCCAGCGACTCGCCCCGGAGTTTCGCCATAAAAGTGTCAGCGTCGTATGGCGTGATGCAACTTCCCGCGAGTCACTGGAACAGGAGCATATTGATGACTATGACATCTTTATTGCAACCACTGAAGACGATGAACGCAATATTGTTGCCAGTGTACTTGCCCGCGAAGTAGGGGTAAAAACAACCGCCGCCGTTATCCATCACCCTGATTTTGCACCGCTGGTCATCAAGCTGGGCATTGATATGGCGGTTACGCCTCGCAGTGCCGTTGCCAACAGTATTATCAAGATCGTGCGCCAGCAAAAAGTAACGGCATCGACCATACTGGGCGAAGGAGAAGCAGAAGTCATTGAATTTAATATAGGAGACCAATGCGCCGGTCTGGACAAGTCATTACAGGAAATCGGTACGCACCTGCCGCGCAACGCTATTATTGCTACCATCATCCGGGGGGAAGACGCCTTTGTTCCCGGTGGTATGGATACCATTGAAAAAGGCGATGCCGTTGTATTAATTGCTAAAGCAGAAGTTCGCGATAAAGCACAACAGTACTTACAGGGCAAGTAACGGAAGATGAATTATCAAGCCGTCATAAAATATCTAGGGGTTTTCAGTATTGCAACCTGCGTATTGTATTTACCCTCTGTCGTATGGGCATTCTGGTTCTGGGAGATGGATGCCCTGCAGGCATTTTTCGAAAGTGCCCTGGTAGTCCTCTTTTTGGGCAGCCTCATGATTGTTGTTGGAAGGCGGGCAAATAAACGTCTTCTCAATCGTGAAACCCTGGCACTGGTGGGATTGGGCTGGCTGCTTATTGCCGCCTATGGTGCATTACCGTTTATCTTCTCCGGTGAATTATCCTTTGTAGATGCCTACTTTGAGTCTATGTCCGGATTCACCACAACAGGAGCAACCGTACTTCCTGATATTGAGGCGTTACCCAAAAGCCTGTTATTTTGGCGCAGTTTCACCCATTGGCTGGGCGGACTTGGAATCATCCTGTTGTTGATTATTATACTTCCCTTCCTGGGCGCAGGCGGAAAACTACTCTATCGCTCAGAAGTGCCCGGACTGGATAAACAGGGATTACGTCCCAGAATCAAAGATTCCGCGCTGATCCTTTTCAAAATCTATGCGGCGCTTACCCTTGCCATGACCCTGCTGCTCATGCTTGCCGGTATGGATCTTTTTGAGGCGTTCTGTCATACGTTCGGCACTCTGGCTACAGGCGGATTCTCAACCCGTAACGCAAGTATTGCCGCTTACGACAGTGTTCTCATCGAAGGGATTATCGTCCTGTTCATGCTTATTGCAGGAACTAGTTTCGGACTGCTTTATTGCTTATCCCGAAAAGAATGGCGGAAAGTGCTTGTCAACTCAGAGTGGCGACTCTACATAACTATCATGGCGCTTTCCGCTCTGTTGATTACGG
>JAGLCZ010000322.1 GCA_023145975.1 Candidatus Hydrogenedentota bacterium
TGTGATGATTTAGGAGTATTTCCCATAGATGAAGACTGGGGGGCTCTTCCCTTCCCAGCAGAAGAGATGCTTTCCCTTCGTCTATTGAATTTATTACGTCGTCTATTTCCTATATTGGATGTAAATGGGGATAATATTCTTTCTTATGAGGAAATACGCAGTCGTATTCCTTTGCCGGAGCGACTTTTCATCCTGTTGGATACAGATGGTGACGGATTGGTCAGCTGGGACGAAATCGAAGAATGGATTGACTATTTTACTGGAACATCGCAAGAGATTATTATCGATTTCTCCCGTGAAATTATCGGGTCCGGGGTGGGGAACTTCTTTATTCCCGGCGATCCGCTGCTTATTCGTATTGCTGTAAATAAGTATGGAATGGATACATTGACAAGGTTTAGAATTACGGAGATGCTTCCAAAAGGATGGACTGTTGGGGCGGTGTACAACAAAGGAACCGCTACCGTTGTAACGGCTGCAATTGCAGGAGTAAACAAGGTGACAATTAGTTGGGAAGGTGTTCCGCCTATGTTTCCGCTGGACTTGGTTTATGAGTTAATACCACCGGCAGATGCAACTGGAATAGTTACTGTATTGGGGCAGGCTGTTTACAGTTCGGATACGGGAATGCATAGTAGCGGTATGATACCGACAGTGTTGATAGAGCTTCTTGCGCAGGACTATGCACATAGTGCTGACAGTAATGCTGATTGGCGGATTTCATTGAGTGAATTATTGCGTGTCATTCAATTATATGGCAGTGGTACATATCATCTGAACCCATTTTCAGAGGATGGGTATGATATAGGCGACGGGGCGACGGATGGTCCTGCCCACAGCGCGGATTATTTGAATGATTGGCGTATAACTTTATCGGAGCTGATTCGTGTGGTTCAATTGTACAATGCATCTTCGCGTTTTTACTGCGTGGCAGGGGATACGGAAGATGGCTACATGCCTGCACCGTTCTAGGAATATTGTTGTTCAACGGATAGAGTATCGGACTGGTTAATATTGGGGTATGCTTATCCTTATATGCTTCGAATCATGGTGTTGTTATCTTAGAGGGTATGGGGGAAGATGTGTTTTCTGTAAATATGATGGTCTATAAGGATTAACTGTGCTGCATAAAACAGAAGATACTGCCATCATCTTGACTCTTTCCAGGGTGCCGGGTATGGGCAATGTCCGTGTCAACCGACTCCTTGCATTTATGTGCAGAGCGGGTTGGGAAATGTCGCGTCTACGAGATGTCGGGAATAAGGATTTTCTCAGCAAGATTATCGAATGGGATTCCGGGATTGCTGCACTGCTGTGCAACTGTGACGGAAAGTTATTCGAGGAATCGCATACCTGCCTTGAACACGCGGCTCAACATGATATCTATACTATTCATGTACTGGAGGATGTGTACCCAAAATTACTGAAGCAGTATTTGGATGTTGCGACACCCCCGTTACTTTTCGTGCGTGGAAATAATTCTTTATTACATAAGGTCGCAGGCGCTGTAGTGGGTACACGAAATCCTTCGAAGCGGGGGATTAGTGCTGCACATCATGCTGCAGAGGCTATTGTTCAAAATAAGGCTGTAGTGGTCAGTGGCGGCGCTTTCGGCGTGGATCGAGCGGCTCACGATGCGGCAGTCCGCGCTGGAGGGCACACGGTTGTTCTGTTGCCCCAGGGGGTGCTGTCATGGTCGTTTCCAAAGCATTGGTCTACGGCATTTAAAGAGGGAAGGGTAACGCTAGTCAGTGCCTATCTGCCAAATGCATCCTGGCAGACCCACGCCGCTGTATCGCGTAATGCACTTATTAGTGCTATGGCACAAGTTGTATGCGTGGTGGAACCGCGCAAGCAGGGGGGAAGCATCCTTACTTTGCGTCATGCAATAGAACAGCATAAGCCGGTGTTTGTGGAACCCGTAAGTGCGTTACCGACCGGGTTACATACACAAGTGCAGCCGTTACAGGATTTTCCCGAGGCTTTGGCTTCACTTGATTTGGAGCGTATGTTTGCGGTGCGGGAAACGAAGGCGGTCCAAATTGACTTGCTGTAATTAAGCGTTGTCCTGGGAATCGGGCGTAACACTTTTCGATGACGTTTGTTCCGGCTCTTCTGATTCCCTTTCTTCTGCAGGAAGTTCTGATTCGGGTTCCGGGGCTGGGCCTTTCCAAAGGGTTAGTTTGAGTAACAGCAAAGTAAGTCCGCCGCCCAGGAACATCGTTAATCCGATGGTTTGTGATACCGTCAGTCCCTGTACCGAATATGCACTTTCCCCTCGAAAGGCTTCGGTGATAAATCGCAACACGCCATACAGAATAAAATAGGAAAGGGCTACGATGCCAGTGCGTTTATGGCGTTTGTAGACAATAAGCAAGAGGATGAAGATTATCACATTTCCCAGCGTTTCGTATATCTGGGTTGGGTGTACCGGGAGGGAACGTACGTCCTTGGATGAAATCAGACCATCCATTATTTGTTGTCGATAGGGACCGTAGCGCGCTCTGGGATACATGGCGCCCCAGGGGAGATCCATCTTCATTAGCTGTCCCCAGCAGCAACCGTTCAGAAAGCAGCCTACTCTTCCAATCCCGTGTGCCAGCGCCATGAAAGGGGCAACCATATCTGCAACAGGAAGCAGAGGTGCCTTTACATACTTGAGATAAATGATACCACCGATGATGCCGCCAAATAATCCACCGAAGAATACCAGCCCGCCCGTAAGTACGAACTGCAGGTGATGCCAGTCACTTGCATCACCATATTGTATTGCCCAGTAAATTTTTGCTCCTGCGATTCCGGTGAAGAAGATGAAAATGCCGCCAGCTGGACTTATTGGAAATGGATGCGTACGGCGATTATTTAGCCAGTTTGGTCCGAGGACACCGATTACAAATGCCAGAGTCATCATTACTGTATAGGAATGAAAACGTAAATCACCCCATTCTATTAATGTTGGATACATCAGGAAGCCTTTTTATTCACCGACTCGACACGGTGTATGTTGTTTGGGAAATATACGGGAACAAGGATGAATTCTATCATATATAGCGGTGTGTCAGGAAATAAAAGGATAGTATTCAGAATCTTGTTTTATGGTTATAAAAAAAAGTAACTACAAGTTTATTCTGCTTCCCCGTTTCGGCGGTGTACTAAGATCGCTTGTACAGCCGGTTACAGGATCTCTTGTACGAACCCAATAATAATATCGGCTGGATTGACAGGAACATCCTGAGGGTGGGGTATCTATCGTATCCTTCGAAAAGGAATCGGTCCAGGTTAATTCTGTGATCCAGGTATCATGTACAGGAATGGCATGGGTACGGTCATCAGTTTCACTACGGTACACTTGGTATTCTAATGGATTGTCTGTATGGGGCGGTTCCCACGTTATAATTATTTTCTTACGATACCACCATGAAGCGCGTACCCGATTAGGAGGAGAGAAGGATTCACACCCGAAAACAATAGGTTGTGCTTCGAAGATGACAGATAGCGGCATTGCATCTATTGCAGCAGCAGATGAAACGAAGGCGGTGCCTTTTAGAGAGAGTACTGTTTCTTTTGTGTTTTTCTGAACCCACAGCAGCAATGGTTCATCGCTGTCGGGAAGGAGTTGAAAAGTGAATGAGAGTAACGCTCCCGGCTGTAAGGCACCTGTTGCGCTTGTTTTATATATGGCAATTGACATACATGATCTTTCATCCATGTTATCAATGGTATTATGCCGCATATCTTCCACAATAAAACCTGCACTTTGCTGCACGGGTGCCAGTTGTATATACTGGTTCGTACTTTCTTCTACGGTTGCACGGGGAAGAATAGTTATCTGCTTGGGGTTTACTATCAGGAAAAGAACAAGGGTGGCTGCAGGGACATCTGTTGCATTTTGATATAAGGATGCCGTATAGATATCTGCAGAATCCTGTTTTATTTCAGTTCGTATATAGATGCTGTCACTTGGAATGTCTGCTGTGCTATTTTCTGTGATGGTTAGAATCAAAATAATACAGAGAAACTTTACAGTCCAGTACAACTCAAAATATAATGGGTGACTATACATCGTTGTTATACTTTTCACCAGAAAAGAAATCGAAGTGAAGGGTATTCATTTTTTGTTCCTTAGTTCAGTGTTTAAGAGAGATTATTAAATTTCCCTTGATCATACTTGTTTTTCATGCCTTTGGCAAGTTACATTATTGATATGATATCTGTACATTGCGCTCATTGTGGTCTTAAAATACTTGTTCCCGATTCTGTGCAAGGTCGGCAAGGCACGTGTCTGAACTGTGGAGAGCAGATTTTGGTGCCTGCAATCGATGCACCGGAGCGATCAACCGCAATTGATTTCAAAGAAAATGATCGTATTGGGGAACGCTATGTAATCAAATCTTCTATCGGGCGTGGCGGTATGGGGGTGGTGTATCGTGCTGAAGACACCCTGGTTAATGAAGACGTGGCGTTGAAGTTTTTGCGGCGGGGGGTGCTGCGTACAGAAAAGGGGCGTCGTCTTTTCCTGCGTGAAGCACAGGTGGCACGGCGGCTGCGCCATGAGAATATTATTGCGGTGCATGACGTGGGGTTTACAAATGAGGGCGTATTGTATATCTCCATGGAATATGCGGACGGCATGTCCCTGCGTGATTTTCTTATGCGGTATAGACGAAATAGGCGGCATATTCCTGTTCGGCAGGCGGTTCATATTATGCTGCAGATTTTGGATGCCCTTCATTATGCGCATCGCTGGGTTATACATCGGGATATCAAGCCTGAGAATGTCATGTTGTTAAACGATAATCAGGTAAAGGTT
>JAGLCZ010000323.1 GCA_023145975.1 Candidatus Hydrogenedentota bacterium
GGGACCCACGCGGCGAACGTTGGAAAAACGTTTGGGGAGTTTATCTCCAAAAAAGCGCTTTCCAGAAGGGAACCAGGGGCTTGTAGCATAGGCAAAGGTAACAAAGCGTCCTCCCGGAGCGAGTACTTCGTAAGTGGCTTCAAGTATTTCATTCTGGAGCGCATCGTCGAAACGTGTCCACGGCAATCCTGAAACAACTGCATCGCAGTGATCATGCCCTGCTTCTTTCAAATATTTCAGGGCATTTTGTGCACCATCGTGGATCACGGTTGCTGTGGGGCAGCGTTTTCGGGTTGCTTCTACAAGGGCGGCACTTATTTCCATGGCGATAAAATAGGCATCGGGTTTCATTTTTCGTACTACCGCTTCGGTAAATACGCCGTCTCCCGCCCCGTATTCGACGATGACTTTTGCATCCTGTAATCTGGCAAGATCGGTTACCGCTTCCGCTAATTCGCGACTACTCGGACCGAAGGCACCCGTGGTTTTATTGTTGCGAACCACTTCTTTCATAAAGGTCAGCCAAGGCATACCGCATTCTCCTGTGAAGTAGGCAAGAACATAAAATCGGCGTTGTCAATCTATAAACCGTTTAACCTCCAACAGTCGGTATTGTCGCGTAATCAGGCATATCATGTCAACCCAATGGGTTTCACTGCTGTAGAAAAGGGAATGTCATTGCCGTGTGCAGTATATTTAACAGGAGTGCCGTTTAAAATTTACGGCAACGGACGACTCAATTTATTGGTAAAAAGGTGCGTCTACTACCCTCTATCTTATATGATGAAGGCACTAATGCAACGGGTGTGTTTATAAGGTTGCTGCGAAAAATACGGCATTCGTGCCCGGTGTCGTTTTTATAAGATGTACGATTACACAGAGAAGAATTTGATTGTGAGTTCTTATGTATATGAATATCCGCGTCCCATGGTTACCGTGGATGCGGTGGTGTTTTGTGACAGCGGAGCCAATCGGCATATCGCGTTGATTCGTCGTCGCAATGAACCTTATGCGGACTGCTGGGCACTTCCAGGTGGTTTTGTGGAAATGGGAGAATCACTGGCTGCCGCTGCGGCACGCGAATTAATGGAAGAAACAGGACTTTGTAATATTCCATTGCGCCAGTTTTATGCGTTCGGCAATCCCGGTCGCGACCCGCGCGGTCGTAATATCTGCATCGCTTATGTCGGGATGTTATCTGAAACTGCATCTTTATGCGCGGCAGACGACGCCGTTGAAGCAGTATGGTTTCCTGTACCGTCCTTGCCGCCTTTGGCATTTGACCACGACAAAATAGTGGCGATGGCACTTGAAATGGTGGAGAAGTCGTTATGACTGAAATAGCATATACGGATGCCTTGTTGGTGGTTGATGTGCAGAATGATTTTTGCATGGGCGGCTCTTTAGCGGTACCCGATGCAGATTTAGTGATTCGCCCTATTAACAGTATGCTGTTGGCTTTTTCTCACCTTGTTTTTTCCCGTGATTGGCATCCTGCCGATCATTGCAGTTTTTCTGATACCCCTGAGTATCGGGACGGGAGCTGGCCTTCTCATTGCGTACAGTATTCGCCGGGTGCTGAGTTTCCTCATGATTTACGGGTGCCGGTGGATGCGCTGATCGTAGATAAAGGGACCTTGTTAGACAAGGAGGCGTACAGTATTTTTGAAGATACGGGGCTTGCGGATATACTTCGGAAACGGGGAATCCTGCGGGTATTTGTTGCAGGATTGGCATTGGACTATTGTGTAAAAGCAACGGCACTTGATGCTGTCCGCGAAGGATTTTCCGTGGTACTGGTGGAAGATGCGACTCTTGCCGTGGTGCCGGAACAAAGCGATGCGGTGTTAAATGAATTGCATAGCACAGGGGTAATAAGTGTCAGGAGTGATTCTATATCATGAGTACTTGTAATGACTGCTGGCACAAACGGGAAGGCCTTGCGTTACTAACTGATTTTTATGAATTGACTATGATGGCGGGACATCTGAAGGATGGCCGCATGGAACAACAAGTTAGTTTTGACTACTTTTTCCGTTCCTTGCCGCCCCATACCGGATTTGCTGTTGCCGCTGGATTGGATAGTTTCCTCCGTTATCTGGAACACTTGCGTTTTACAGAAAGTGATCTTGTTTATTTGAAATCGTTGAATGTATTCGACGATACTTTTTTGGACTATCTGGCAAAATTTAAGTCGCGTTGTTCTGTTCGTGCGGTTCCGGAAGGTACCTTTGTGTTTCCCGGCGAACCGGTTATTCAGGTGGAAGGCCCCATACTTGATGCACAATTGATCGAAACGGCGTTGCTGAATATGGTAAATCATCAAACGTTGATTGCCACCAAGGCAGCACGTGTATGTCTTGCTGCAGAGGATGATCCGGTACTTGAATTCGGATTGCGGCGCGCTCACGGTCCCGACGGGGGGCTGAGTGCTTCCCGTGCCTGCTATATTGGCGGGTGTACCTCCACCTCAAATGTGCTTGCAGGCAAGGTCTACCACATGCCGGTAGCAGGTACCCATGCACACAGCTGGGTAATGAGTTTTTCTACAGAGTTGGAGGCGTTTCGCGCATTCGCACGGATTTATCCTGAACGCTGTGTTCTGCTGGTGGACACGTATGATCCTGTGAAAAGCGGTATTCCCAATGCCATCCAGGTATTTTGTGAAATGCGTGATCGGGGTATTGATATACGACCGGCAGTGCGTCTCGATTCAGGTGACTTGGCGAAACTCAGTAAAATTTGTCATTCTATGATGAGTGATGCCGGTTTTGAGGATCCCCTGATTGTGGCATCCAATGATCTTAATGAAGATCTTATTGCAGATTTAAAGCGGCAGGGTGCCTGTATTAATGCCTGGGGTGTTGGTACCCACTTAATAACTGCTTATGATGCCCCTGCTTTGTCCGGTGTGTATAAATTGGTTGCCATTGAAACCGAAAAGGGGTGGCAGCCGCGCATGAAGGTAAGTTCAAATTTAGAAAAAGCGACTGATCCCGGGCGTAAACAGTTGGTGCGTTATTATGATGCTGCGGGGCAGCCGCTGGGTGATGTGTTATATCTTGAAGAAGAGCAGTGGCCGGAATCGGGTGTCATTCCCGGGCGTTCCCGCAAAAATCCTCATGCAGTCCGTCGTCTGAAAAATGCGGCAAGTGCACAATTGCTTCTTGAACCTGTTTTTGAAAAGGGTAAGCGAGTGCAGTCGCCCAAAACATTGGAATCTATCCGCAAAACCATGCTGGAACAGCGCGACTGTTTTCCGGAAGAATACAAGCGTCTCAGAAATCCTGAGATTTTCCGGGTGTTGTTGTCCACACAACTCGGCGAGATGAAAGATGCTATGTTAATGAATCCGGAGTCTGCTCAATAACCCGCCCTATAATGGGGCATAGTAGTGGAGATAAGTAATCATGCGCCTGGTAAAAATCGGTGTGTCATCGGTGTCGGTGAAAGTCGGTGATTTCGCCGGCAACATGAAACGCCTTATTGAAATTATTGAAGAAGCGAAAAAGGAAGATATTCATTTATTGGTGACGCCTGAGTTGTGTATTCCGGGGTACAGCCTTGAAGACCGTATTTACTGGCCGGATATTGCCCGCCAGAGTTGGGCAACGTTGGCTGAAATAGCAGGATATTGCGATGGAATTACCGCATTTTTCGGACTGCCGGTCATAGATAACGGCATGATTTATAATGCTGCTGCATTGGTGAGCGACAAGATAATCTACGGGATGATATTGAAGAAGAACTTACCTGCTTACAGCATTTTTTATGAGGGACGTAATTGGACAGCATGGCAGGGTGGTGTAACAGAAATTAACGGGGTGCCTGCAGGGGAGTTGGTGTTTCGTCTTCCCTTCGGCATGGTTACGGCTGAGATTTGTGAAGACTTATGGAGTGCCGTTTCACCGGCACGGGAACGGGTACGCCTCGGTGCAGAAATTGTTTGTAATCCCAGTGCCTCCCCCTTTACCCCGCGAAAAAACGAAGAACGTAAGCGGTTGGTTATGGGCGCAGCATCAAGTCTGAAATCCGTATATGCCTATGCTAATTTGCTGGGTTGTGACAACAGCCGCCTTGTATTTGACGGCGGTGGTATTATTGCCACTCCGGACGCGCTGGCATGTGAAGGGCATATTTTATCCAAACAGTATTGGACACTTTCGTCGACCATCGTGGATCTAGGAGAAATCGGGCGATTACGCATGGAAAATACTACGTGGCGCAAAGATATTTCTGCCCATAATGTTACGGAATCTGTTGATGTTATTGATGTAAAATCATCTGTATTTACCCCTGCATCCATGGGCGAATATGTTCGGCAGCAGCCCAAAAGCTATTATGTGTCTTCTACGGAATCTCTCAAGGGTGCCGGCAATCCTGCGCTGGATGAATTGTTTAATGCACTTGCCCTTGGTTTGCGGGACTACTTTGAGAAAGTCGGTGCTTTTGAACGATTTCTCATCGCCCTTTCCGGGGGACGGGATAGTGCTTTGTGTTTGTTAATTGCCGTGCGTGCGGCAAAAATGTTTGAGGAAGGACGCAGCGCAGCCGATTATGCTGCGCATATTAATACCGTTTATCTTCCCAACGGCTCTTTGAGCAGCCAAGCAACACAGGATGCTGCCTATGAACTGGCGGCAGAGCTGGGGGTACCCTTTCAGGTAGTATCGATTCAGGAAGAGGTGAAAATTGCCCTTTCCAAAGCGGCGGAAATCGCCGGGGGTATGGAGCATGTTGCCCCTATGGCAAAGCAGAATTTGCAAGCACGTGTGCGGGGTGCTATGATGCTGAACTGGGCCAACAGTGCCGGTGGATTGCTGTTGGTAACTTCAAATCTGAGTGAGGCTGCAGTGGGATACAGCACTACAGGCGGTGATAATCAGGGGGGATATTCACCCATTGCCAACGTGCCGAAAACCGTGGTATCGCAATTACTTGAATATATTGCACAACGGGATGGTATTACATCTCTTCAGAAAATTCTGGAGATTCCGCCAAGTGCTGAACTTGCTCCGGGCCAACAGGATGAAACGGATCTGATGCCTTACGTGGTGCTGGATGATCTGTTGTATTTATATGCACGCAAGCGTTTGTCTCTGGCGAATTGTTGGCGTATGGTATGCTTGCGTTTTCCCGGGTACGACTGCGAGCAGCTAAGAACCTGGGTTATGGATTTTGCCAAACGTTTTGCAGCAAGCCAATGGAAGCGGGATCAGCATCCTGTATCCATGAAAGTGATGGAGCTTGATCTGGATCCTAAAACAGGATTCCGTTTCCCGGTTACTCAAAGTATCCAATACGAATTAGATGAACTTGAAAAAGCAACAATGGACGAATAAAAAAGGAAAAAAGAAAATGCAGAGTCATGAAGTTGATTATGAGATTCTAGGCGATGATATGCAAATTGTCGAGATAGAATTAGATCCCGGAGAAACCGTGATTGCTGAAGCGGGTGCCATGAACTATATGGAGGAAGGTATTCGCTATGAAGCCAAGATGGGGGACGGTTCTAATCCCAATGAGGGGATGATGGGGAAACTTCTCAGTGTTGGTAAACGTGTGCTCACCGGTGAAAGTATATTCCTGACCCATTTCACCAGCGATATGCCCGGGAAACGTCATGTAGCCTTTGCCGCACCTTATCCGGGAAAAATCATTCCCATGAATCTGGCAAATTTGGGGGGCGAATTGCTTTGTCAGAAAGATGCTTTCCTTTGTGCTGCCAAAGGTACAAAGGTTAACATCGCTTTTACCAAACGTCTGGGTGCAGGTTTCTTTGGGGGCGAAGGATTCATCCTGCAGAAACTTTCCGGGGATGGAATGGCATTTATACATGTAGGCGGTACTATTGTCGAAAAACGTCTTGAAGGACAAACTCTTACCGTTGATACCGGTTGTATCGCTGCCTTTACCAGCGGCATCGAATATGATATCCAACGTGCGGGAAATCTGAAGTCTATGTTCTTTGGCGGTGAAGGGTTGTTTATGGCAAAGTTAAGCGGGCATGGTACGGTATGGCTGCAAAGTCTTCCCTTCTCACGTTTGGCGGATCGTATTCTTGCGAATGCTCCTTCTGCAGGCGGAAAGAATAAGGGGGAAGGCTCGGTACTGGGTGCACTGGGTAATTTAATGGGAGACTAATAGTTTCAGAATACACGTCTGAAAAGTGCTGTGTAGATAACTTCCTGCGAGAGCAGGCAGGCAACTATTCAATTATGGGGCGGATACCTGCGCAAGGGTATCCGCTCCTTATTTTAAGAACGATTTTCTTTGCTTG
>JAGLCZ010000324.1 GCA_023145975.1 Candidatus Hydrogenedentota bacterium
GTAATGCGTAAATTTACCAAAACCGGGGCGGCGGCGTCCATATATCCGTGCAGAGAAAGGGGGCCCGGTGATTCAATTGCAGTACCACTACTATCCCGCGCGGCAACACGTACATAGGCTTGTCCCGCATCCTCACCAATCGCCACAAGCACTTCATCAGAAAAAGGTTTGAGGGAATTAAATAAAGGTTTCAAATAAGCCAGCTCATCTGCCATTGACAGTATATTGCTGTTTTCGAGAATATCAATGCGACTCCAGATTATGACTTCATCTTTCGCCACATAATTGACTTCTGCCGGAGTGGCAACACGGGCAGCAAGCTGCTGCAGCAGGGACTCGCTGGACGCGACGAAAAGTTTACCGTCATTGATGAAATAGCCAACATCATCAGCACTGTTAAAGCTACCCTTAATCTCTCCCGTCAATTCGATTTCCGTACCTTCGCTCGAAAGTAAGCCGGCGATGGATTCTTTGACCAATGCTTCATCTTCCACCATCAACACCCCACCAACGCTAATATCATTTTCTGAAGCTGCAGCAAGGAACACGACACCAGGCGCGGCAGCCTTCACACCATTCTTTGTCAGACCTTCACTCAGGGTATCACCACCCAGTTCCCAAGCCAAATTACTGATTTCGCTGAGCGGCCCTATATTCATCAGCGGTGCGCCAGCTTCTTCAACGGCCTGGATATCTGGAATCCCCACGACTACCTGTGCATTCTCCGGCAGATACTTCATCAGATCAGACATAGTAACTGCCGCTGCAGGCAATGCGAAAGCAGCGGTTATAGCACACACAATAGTAAATACAACCATTTTCGTGATTCGAGAGACAAATAACTTCCTGTTCATACGTGATTCTCCATTTTTTGTTACGGTAAAACTGCTAGACAGCACTAATCCTTCCATTCTGCAGGGGAAAGTACTATAGCACGAAGGTAGATACCAAAAAAAACTACTTCTCCAGATTAGACGCAGTAAAACCTAAGTTGGTGTCAAAAAAATATTCTTTTCAACCTGTATATGCAAAGGAACAGGGCAGAGAAGTAGAATTCCCCTGTTCTCACTGGATTTTAAGATTGATACTGATATACACTTAGAACATGATCTGTACAACTCTTGGCAATGATCACGGCACACGAAGCGAAAAATTATATTGCCATCACGGGGTACCGCTAACATAAACGTCTGCTATTCTCTTGTTTTGGCGATAGCCTGACGTTCTATATCAATCCTATTATTTCAACGTTTATTTTTGGGAGTTACGTAGATGAGTCTGAATCTTGCCGATATACTTGAGATGGCTGTGGCAGCACGACCCGACAAAGAAGCACTGGTATGCGAAGATACCCGCATGACATTTGCTCAACTGGCAGATGCCGTACGGCGTGTTGCTTTTGCGCTGCATCAGCGCGGTATTGGCCCGGGCGATAAAGTGGCTTTTTTACTGCCCAATACCCCCCATTTTCCAATCATCCTATACGGCATCCTATACACGGGCGCTACCGCTGTACCCATGAGTGTTCTGTTGCACTGGCGGGAAATACAACAGCAGATGGAGGATTCGGATACAACGGCAATCTTCGTTTTTGAGCCATTTCAGGAACAGGTACAACGTGCTGTCAGTGCATCAAAAAAATGTCGTCACCTCTTTATCGTTGAGCCTGCCATGACACCTTCACAACCTGAGACAGGCGAGTCTTTCCTGATGATGATGGCCAATAGCCAACCCGAGTTTGAGCCTTATCGTACCCACCCTGACGATACGGCAGAAATTATCTTCACCTCCGCCTATCGCGGAAAATCTCTGGGCACAGAACTCACCCACTTCAACCTCTTCCAAAATGCATTGATCTCCCAGGCCTTCGTACAAAAATACACACCGGACGATACCTGCCTGTGCGTACTGCCGCTGTTTCATTCCTTCGGGCAAACTGCCATGCTGAATGCACCGCTGCTGGGCATGAGCAAAATTGTACTTATGGCACGATTTGAAACCCATAAGGTATTCGATGTTGCTGCCCGGGAAAAAGTTACCCTGTTGGGGGTAGTACCGAGTATGGCGCACCTCATGATCTCCTATAAACCCAATGAGCACCTGGACCTCTCCTCTATTCGGGCACTTGATGTAGGCGGTGCGGCACTGTCCACAAAAATATACGATGCCTTTCTCAAACGCTTTAATATCCCGCTATTGCAGGGCTATGGACTCACAGAGACCAGTCCTGTAGTCGCCTATAATGTGGATGAGGCAACAAACCGTCCCGGATCGGTGGGAAAGCCTATCTTTCATTGCCACGTACGCATTCAGCGT
>JAGLCZ010000325.1 GCA_023145975.1 Candidatus Hydrogenedentota bacterium
GCGTTAGCACCGTAAATGATATTGACGCCCGTACCGGGTTCAAATACGATATCCTCAAGTCCGCGAAAGTGACGGCAATGTAATGATGTTAAAAGCATGTGTGTTTTCCTGGAAAGACCTACAGGATACCACAGTAGGCTCCGGACGTGGCAGTCACTTGTCCTTACTTTCCTCCGATCTGCTGTTTTATCCTGATACACAACTGCTCTGCTATAGAGCACTTTTTTCGATGCAGTGGGAAATTCCCCTGTATTTACCGCTGTATAAATTTGGCATGATTCTTGTTCATACCTATCTAAGGTCATCAAAACTCTAAAGGAGAAATATATAATGATGAGAATGGATAAACTTACGATACGGGCACAGGAAGCCATAGCAGCTTCCCTGGAACTGGCTTCTGAATTGGGGCATCCCGAAATCGGGGCGCTTCACTTATTCCGTTCCGTTACTGCCCAGGAACAGGGCGCCGTCGCTTCGATACTTCAACGTATCGGTATTCCGCCTGCACAGGCTATAACTGCAGCAGAGGAGGCGTTGTCGCACCTGCCGCGTGTCAGCGGCAGCACCAGTCCGCCCGGACTGGGGAAGGATGCTGCGCAAACACTGGAAGCAGGCTGGAAACAGGCGCAACGGCTCAAAGACGAATATTTGAGCACAGAACATATACTGCTGGGACTTATTGACACAGGCGGAACAGCAGCGCAGGTACTCCAGACACTGGGCATCAGCACCCAGGCGATACTTCAGGCGATGAAAGAAGTTCGCGGCACGCAGCGGGTAAACGATCCCAATGCAGAGTCCACCTATGAGGCACTTCAGAAATACAGCCGTGATCTTACCCAGATTGCACGGTCGGGGAAACTTGACCCGGTCATCGGGCGTGACGAGGAAATCCGGCGGGTAATACAGGTGTTATCCCGTCGCACTAAAAATAATCCGGTACTCATTGGCGAACCCGGTACAGGTAAGACTGCCATTGTCGAAGGATTAGCACAACGCATTATTGCAGGGGATGTACCTGAAAGCCTCAAGAACAAACGTGTTGCCGCACTGGATGTGGCGGCTATGGTGGCAGGTGCAAAGTTCCGGGGTGAGTTTGAAGAGCGGCTTAAAGCAGTTCTTGCGGCGGTACAGGAAGCGGAAGGGGCAGTAATCCTTTTCATAGACGAAATGCATACCATCGTTGGTGCAGGAGCGTCGGAAGGTGCTATGGATGCCTCAAATATGCTGAAGCCTGCCCTTGC
>JAGLCZ010000326.1 GCA_023145975.1 Candidatus Hydrogenedentota bacterium
CTATCGAACAGATCGCCTGAAATCACCACCAGATCAGCAGGCCAGTCCCGTGCTCTTTCCATGATACGTGAGAACACGCTGCGTTGTGCTGCCCGTAGTTTGTTGCCTAAGGAAGCGTTTACGCCAAGAGATGCAAAAGAGGCATCAAGATGTAGGTCCGCTGTATGTAAAATCCGGATACGTTTCATAGGAAAATGCTTATTGCCTTGTATAAACTAGAGCATTACCTTTCCTGCAGAAAGAATAGATGCTTGTTTCTATAGTGTACTGAATTCTAATGTGAGTTCCAATTTTATGCGTATGGGTCTATCGTATTCAAGGTAACGCAGTATTGAAGGGTAGAATGGTAGAATTTCATTTTCTGTCAACTGCCGTAAATTGTACTGTTTTGTTTGCAAATACGCTGGATTCTCTCTGTATCCGGGATAATTGCCCCCTTAAAAATACAGGATCAGCAAGTACGCTTTTGTCGGAAGAACCCTAAAAATTATCTGGTTCAGGAATATACCGTATTTGCTATTGCATCTCAAACACGATTACTCCCAAATCGCCAAAATCTGCATGATATTGTCCTGGCACAGCCTTTAATATCTTGCCCAGCGCACCGTTGGTAATAATATGCCCCGGTTGAATCGAATACCCCTGGTTTAAAATAGTATTAACTGTTTTCAATAGCGTATTCCATTGTCCGCCGGCGGCCTTATCGCCCGTTGCTGTATTAACCACTTTCCCGTTATGCTTTAATACGATTGTTACGGCATCAGGATTTATTTCCTTTGGAGTATATTCAGTGCCCGAAATCATGGCTTTGGCGTTGATGTTCCACGCAATAATATCGTTTTCTGTACCCGGTTGTCGTTTTTCGACAGCGCCGCCGGGTATTTCCACGATTGCAGTGACGGCCTTCACACATTCTCGTAATAAGTCCACATCAGTAAGAGGTTCCCGTATCGCTTTACCAAATACATAGCCAATTTCTGTTTCTACATGACGGGTAGGGTCTTCGGACAAATCGATCACAATTTTATTTTTTGCATACAATATACCTGATGCGGGCATCACGGCGGTTAACGGGTGATCCGGTGCAGGATTTGCTACTCCCGCCGCCTTGTATCCCCCGATCTCTTCTGATTCCATAATCCGGCTGACAAACTCTTTTTGTATTTTGTATGCCTCTTCCATGGATGCATTCGGGTGTACCCCACTGATCTGCGGCATGGGTTTTCCTGTATACCATGCATCATAAATACTTTCGGCGAATGAAACGATCCATGCGGGCGTTTCTACTGTTTCACCCCACGAGAAACAGGGGAAAATTATCAGAACACATCCTGCAGCAAGTAAGCGGTTATACCGGGCAGTTTTTTTGTTGCTGAACATTCGCTATTTCTCCTTTATACCCTGTGCTAAGATCAAATTAGCTCTTAAACCGTTTTGCAAGCTGCTGCATAAAATCATCCGGTAACGTATCGTTTTTGGGTTTGGACGGTTTGTTGGAGGCGCGTTGTTGAGCAGCTGCGGCCTTCATGGAAAGGGAAATACGTTTTAAGGGGCGGTTTACTTCCATGACGGTGACGTTGACTTTTTGTTGTACTTTTACAATTTCGTTGGGGTCTTTGACAAACCGATCCGCCAGTTGACTAATATGGACGAGACCGTCTTGATGTACGCCAATATCTACGAAGGCACCGAAGGCAGTAACATTGGTGACAATGCCGGGCAGCTGCATTCCCGCAGAAAGGTCTTCCATGCTATTGACTTCTTCTGCAAACTGGAATACCTCAAATTGTTGTCGCGGGTCTCTGCCGGGTTTTGTCAGTTCGCTTACGATATCTTTCAGCGTGGGCAGTCCGACCTTATCGTTACTATAGCGATCCAACGGGATTTCCGTACATGCTTTGGTATCGTGCATCAGATCTTTCACTTTGCATCCCATATCTTTTGCCATGGCAGCGACCAAAGTATACCTTTCAGGATGAACTGCGCTCGCATCAAGAGGATTTTTACCGTCTTGTACGCGCAGGAAACCTGCTGCCTGCTCGAAAGCTTTTGGTCCCAGTCGCGGCACTTTTTTCAGCTGCGCCCGTGTTTTGAAAGGGCCGTTATCATTTCTGTAGGTCACAATGTTCGCAGAAAGCTGCGGTCCCAGTCCGGACACATACATGAGCAGCTGCTTACTGGCAGAGTTGACATCCACGCCGACACCGTTCACACAGCTCATTACAACGTCTTCGAGGCTGTGTTTCAGCGCATTCTGATCCACATCATGCTGATACTGACCCACACCGATGGACTTGGGATCTATTTT